>NZ_JAGHKE010000150.1:0-15965 GCF_017889395.1 Allofournierella sp.
GTACAGGGGTTGGCTTTGTTTGGTAATTTTGTCAGTCGGCAGACGAGGCTCAGCGGGCCAGGATCTCGTCGATCAGCTGATCCACCATCATCAGGCAGCGAGGCAGATGGAAGGGGCCCTTGAAGGTGGAGCCCTTGCAGGCAGGCTCGGTGGGCTTGCCGTCGCGGCGCAGGTAGCCGTACCAGTCGCCGTACTCGGGATCGCTGAACACCTTCTTGCAGTACTCCAGGGTCTCGTCGAAGATCTTCAGGTATTTCTCGTCCTGGGTGTCGCGGTAGATCATCATGCTGGCGATGAGCAGCTCGTTGTGAGGCCACCACAGCTTCATGTCATGCTCGTAAGCCTCCGGGGGCAGGCCCTTGCAGTCGATGAAGTACAGCAGGCCGCCGTACTCCTTGTCCCAGCCGCCCTCGTAGGCGTAGTCGAACAGGGTCTGGGCCTTCTTGCGCAGCTCCTCGTCGCCGGTGTGCTTGGCCTGCTCCATCACGAACCAGCTGCACTCGATGTCATGGCCGGGGTTGACCACACGGCCGGCGGTGTAGTCCATCTGCAGCTCGCCGTTTGGGCCAACACTCTCCAGAGTGCACTTCAGCTCGGGCTTGAAGTGGTACTTGAAGATGGTCTCGCAGCACTCCTTGGCACGGGCTTCATACAGCGCGGTGTTCTCGGGGTCGCAGCGGCGCATCACGGCGGTGATGTTCAGGTAGATCATGGGATCGGCCAGAGCGCGGCCGGTGCGGGTCTCGGGAATGGTCTTGGGGCCCATGCCGGTGGGGTCCTTAATCAGGCCGTTGTTCAGCTGATAGATCAGCTCGTAGGCACGGCGGGCGCGCTCGATGCACTCCTTCTCACCGGTCACGCCGTAGTACTCGGCGTTGGCGATGGCGTAGAAGCCCTCGGAGAAGCAGTAACGGCGCTGACGCAGGGGCTTGCCGTCGGCGGTCACGGTGAAGTACATGCGGTCGCCGGCTTCCCGGTTGATGCAGTATTTCTCCATGAAGTCCAGGCAGCTCTTGGCGGCGTCCAGCCACTCCTGCTTCTTGCCATACACGTGGCACAGGTAGGAGAAGGTCCAGGCGCAGCGGCCCTGGAACCAGACGCTCTTGTCGGTGCTGAACAGCTTGCCGGTACGATCCAGGCAGGTGTAAACGCCGCCGTGCTCGTGGTCCATGCCGTTCTTCAGCCAGAAGTTCACGCTGCGCTCCAGCTCCTCGCGAACCCACTTCTGATACTCTTTCAATTGCTCTGCATGCTTATCCATGATAATCACAACTCCTTGTGCGAAGCGGCTCAAAAGGGCCGCTTGTTAAAATCTCTGAAAGCCCGGGCCCTGCCAGCGCAGGGTCCGGGCTGAATGTTCCGTTCCGATCAGCAGAACTTGGCAATGGCCTCGTCGATCATCTTGGCGCACTTCTTGACCTGCTCCATATCCTCGGGGAACAGGTTGGGCAGGGGCTTGCGAACGCCGCCGATGTCCAGATTCTCACGGATGCGCAGGATCTCCTTCATCACAGCGTACAGGTTGCCCTTGCAGGCGCACATGGCGTAGATGATGGCGTCGATGGCGTACTGAACCTCGGCAGCTTCCTTGACCTTGCCGGCCTTCAGCAGCTCGTCAGCCTTCAGCAGCAGCTCGGGCATTACGGCGTAGGTACCGCCGATGCCGCCGTCAGCGCCCATGGCGCGGCCGGAGATGAACTGCTCGTCGGGACCGTTGAATACAACGAAGTCCGGGCCGCCTTCCATCTTGAACATCTGGATGTCCTGTACGGGCATGCTGCTGTTCTTCACAGCGGCAACGCGGGGGTTCTTGCGCATCTCGCGGAACAGGGGCATGGTCAGGGCCACGCCGGCCAGCTGCGGGATGTTGTAGATCACGAAATCGGTGTTGGGAGCGGCGGAGGAAATGTCGTTCCAGTACTGAGCGATGGCGTGCTCGGGCAGCTTGAAGTAGATGGGAGGAATGGAGGCGATGGCGTCAACGCCCAGGCTCTCGGCATGAGCAGCCAGCTCCATGCTGTCGGCGGTGTTGTTGCAGGCAACGTGGGCGATCACGGTCAGCTTGCCCTTGGCCTCGCTCATCACAGCCTCCAGGGTCTGCTTGCGTTCTTCCTTGCTCTGATAAATGCACTCGCCGGAGGAACCGCAAACGTATACGCCCTTAACGCCCTTCTTGATAAAGTAACGGGTCAGTTCTTTGGTGCGCTCCACGCTGATGTTGCCTTCGTCGTCGTAGCAAGCGTAAAACGCGGGAATAATGCCCTGGTACTTGGAAATGTCTTTCATGTTTTTCCTCTCCTTTTTTGGAAATACACCTAAAAATTCGTCCGCAAAGACTTATGGCAACACTGCGCAATTCACAGCGAACGCCTCAGGCAGCGTATCACGCCGAAATTTTCCGACGTGCTCCACCACCTGGAATTGTGCGGCATTGCCTTATTTAAACTGCGGTTTAAGCCCGCACTTTAAACACAGCTTTCTGCACATGTGCCTCGCCGTTCAGCTGCACCTTCACCATATGAACGTCCTCGGGGAAAACCACCAGAACATCGCCGGGGTGCATGGTGAACCAGGTCTCCACCGGGCCCTCGTAGCCAATGAAATCAGTGGCCTCATCCCGGGTGGTGGCCGTCAGGCGGGAGACATCGGTCACGCCGATCTTCTCCTCGCCGCTGAGCAGCACGTGGATGTCAGCGTACTGGGCGTGTCCCTCCCAGGCGGCCTTGTCCAGCGGCAGCGTATCGTAATCAAAACGGTTGATGTAAACGTTGTCGCCGTCCACATCGTTGCGGCCGAACTGCAACTGGCTCAGGTCGGTCGTTTTCAGGTAGCGGATGGCGGTATCCAGCGCATCGCTCACGCCCAGATAACGCTCCATCTGCTGGTAATTGGTATAGATCATTGTACTTCAAACCTCTTTTCTGCAAGGTTTTGCTCAAAAGCAGCCTGGGCCGTACCGCCCTGCATCCGCACCAGAATGCGCTTTTCCAGCGCCGGGTCCTGTTCCGGGTAATCCGCCCGATAATGGGAACCCCGGCTCTCGGTGCGCATGCGCTGGACGCTCAGGATCGCCCGGGCCAGATGCAGCTGGGCCCACAGGCGGCGGCTGGCCGCGATCTGTGCCGCGTCGCTGCCGCTGGTAAATTCACAGCCATCGGTCAGCTGATCCAGACGCTCGATGCCCCGGGCCAGTGCCTCGTCACTGCGCACCACCATACCGCATTCGCTCATCACAGCCTGCATCCGGCGGCGGCGCTCGGCCTGGTCCGGAATGATCCGTGCCTCGAACTCCACCGGCTCGTCCGTTTCGGCCGCAGGCTGAGCCGCCGCAAAGGCCGCGGCACTCTCGCCTGCTTTTTTGCCGAACACCAGGCCGTTGGCAGTGGAAAGCCCGCCGATCCGGTCTGCGCCATGCATGCCGCCGGTCACCTCACCGCAGGCAAACAGCCCGGGCACTCCGGTAAAGCCGGAGGCATCGATGCGTACACCACCGTTTGCCGCATGGGCAAAGGGGGCGATCTGCACCGGGTCATCCATGGTCAGATGCTTTTTCTCCCAGAGCCAGTCGAAATAAGTTCGCACGAATTCCGGCGTATCCTGCCGGATCTCGGGTCCGTAGGCCACGGTGACCCCCTGCTCCGGCGCGGCCTGGGCGGCCTTCACCATGGCCAGATCCACCCGTTTGGAGGCAAGGCGGCTGGTGAAGGGGCCGTGGGTGGACCGGCACTCCAGAAGAGCCTGCCGGTCCGGTTCGTTCTCCAGAATATCCCTTCCGTCCGGTCCTGTCAAGCGGGTATAGCGGAAGGTCTTCTCGTTAAAGATTGTTTTTCGGCAGGGAGTCAGGTAACCGGGCATCATCTGCATAAACTCCAGGTTCACCAGCTCCGCCCCAGCCTCCAGCGCCAGCCACTGGCCGGTGCCTGCCACATCGTCGGTGGTGAGCCGGTCCCGGAACAATCCGCCGTAGCCGCCGGTGGCCAGCACCAGCGCGCCGCACCGAATGGCGGTCAATTCGCCTTTCTGGCAGATCACCGCACCACTCACCCGCTCGCCGGTTTTGATCAGCTGCAGCAGCTCGCAGCCGGGCAGCTGCTGTACGCCGGTCTCCTCCATTTTACGGGAGAAGACCTGACGCATGCTGTCGAACAGCAGGCCGTTCCAGCTGCGATGCTTGCGGTCGAAACAAGGGATGAAATCCTTTTGATTCTGGTCGGCTGCAGCCTTCAGCTGAACACCCATGGCCTTTACGCCCTCGATGGCCGGGCCGATGCCCGCCACAAAGGCGCGGACCATGGTTTCGTCCGCCATGCCGCAGCCCACCTCCAGGATACTCTGGACCAGATCCTCCCGGTCAGCTTCGTTTTCCGGCCCGATCAGCCCGAGGCCCCAGGTTCCAGGGTAGAAGCTGGAACCGGAAAACACCGGGCCGCTGCTTGCCAGGATCACCGAGCGGCCGGCCCCTGCCGCGGCAAGGGCCGCCATGATCCCGGCAATTCCCGAGCCGGCCACCAGCACATCACAGTGCCTTGTATATTCCAGCCGCATATCAGGCCTTCGCCGCCTCTTTGTCGTACAGATGGCAGGCGACCATGTGGCCCTCTGCGCCGTGGTGCACCATAGCAGGGTCCACGGTCTTGCAGATCTCCATGCACTTGGGGCAGCGGTTGTGGAAGGCACAGCCGCTGGGCTTATGGATGGGGCTGGGCACCTCGCCCTCCAGCACCTGACGCTTCTTGGTCTTGTGGATGTCAGGCACAGGAATGGCACTCAGCAGCGCCTGGGTGTAGGGATGCAGGGGCTCGTCGTACAGCGCGCGGCTGTCGGCGATCTCCACGATCTTGCCCAGGTACATAACCACGATGCGGTCGGACATGTACTGCACAACGCTCAAATCGTGGGCGATGAACAGGTAGGTCAGGTTCATTTCCTTCTGGATATCCTTCATCAGGTTTAGAACCTGGGCCTGAATGGACACGTCCAGCGCGGAAACGGGCTCGTCGCACACCAGAACCTCGGGCATAACCTCCAGCGCACGGGCAATGCACAGGCGCTGGCGCTGGCCGCCGGAGAACTCGTGGGGGTAACGCATCAGGTAGTCGGGCTGGATGTTGACCATCTTCAGCACCTTCTGCATCACGGCCTCACGGTCCGCCTCGTTCTTTACACCATGGACCTTCAGGGGCTCCTCAAAGGAGGTGTAGATCTTCTTCTGGGGGTTCAGGGCGGAATAGGGGTCCTGGAACACCATCTGCACCTTGCGGCGGAACTGGAACATTTCCTCCTTGTTGAACTTGGTCACGTCCTTGAACTCGCCGCCGTAGTTGAACAGCACCTTGCCGCCGGTGGGCTTCTCCAGCATCATGATGGTCTTGCCGAAGGTGGACTTGCCGCAGCCGGACTCACCCACGATGCCCAGGGTCTCGCCCTTATACACCTCCAGGCTCACATCATCCACAGCCTTTACATGGCCCACGACCTTCTTGAAGGCGCCCTTGGTGATGGGGAACCAGGTTTTCAGGTTTTCGATCTTAAAGATAACTTCACGATTTTCGCTCATGATCAGTCCACCTCCGGGAAGTTCTTATACTTCAAGCAGCGAACCCGGTGGCCGGGGCTGATCTCGAAGGTCGGGATATCCTTTTCACGGCAGGCGGCGGTGCATTCGGGGCAGCGGTCCGCGAACTCACAGCCGGGCTTCAGATTGGCCGGGTTGGGGGTGGAGCCGGGAATGGTCTCCAGCTTCTGGCCGTCGGCCAGGCCCAGCACGGGCACGCTGCGCAGCAGCGCCTTGGTGTAGGGGTGAGAGGTGCGGTCGAACACATCCTCCAGGCTGCCGAATTCCACCACGCGGCCCATATACATGACGCAGACCTCGTCGGCCATCTCGGCCACCAGGCCCATGTTATGGGTAATCAGCACGATGGACTTGCCTTCCTTCACCTGCAGGTCCTTGAGCAGCTCCATGATCTGCGCCTGGATGGTCACATCCAGCGCGGTGGTGGGCTCGTCGCAGATGATCAGCTCCGGGTTGCAGATCATGGCGATGGCGATGACCACGCGCTGCTTCATGCCGCCGGAGAACTGATGGGGATAGCTGTCGATGCGCTCCTCAGGATCGGGGATGCCCAGCTTGCGGAACATCTCCAGAACCTTCACACGGGCTTCCTTCTTCTTCATGCCGGTGTGCTGGATCAGGCCCTCAGCCACCTGGTCACCCACCTTGTAAACCGGGTTCAGGCTGGACATGGGGTCCTGGAACACCATGGACATATCCGGGCCGCGCAGGGCGCGCATCTCAGGGCCGTTGGGGTCCTTGATCTTTTCCAGATGATACTCGGTCACTTTGCCGTCCCGCAGGGCGTTGTACTGGATGCTGTCCGCCTCGACCCGGGCGTTCTTGCCCAGGAAGCGCATGATGGAGTTCATGGTCACGCTCTTGCCGCAGCCGGACTCACCCACAACCGCCAGCGCGGTGCCGCGCTTAAGCTGGAAGGAAACGTTCTTTACGATCCGGATCTCCTTGCGGTCGGAAATAAAGGTGGTATTCAGATTTTTTACGTCTAAGATGATCTCTTTTGTATCCATACTGCCGCCTCCTTACTGCTGTTTCGGGTCCAGAACGTCCCGCAGGCCGTCGCCGAAGAAGTTGATGGCCAGAACGAACAGGCTGATGGCAAGACCGGGGAATACCCAGATCCACCACTGGTTGGTAACCACGGAAACAGACTTTGCAGCGTTCAGGATGTTGCCCCAGGTGGGGGTGCTGTCGGCAACGCCCAGGCCGATGAAGCTCAGGGAGGCCTCCTGCAGGATGAAGAACGCCACGTTGGTGGTGGTGGAAACGATGATGGGGCTCATCACGTTGGGCAGGATCTGCTTGAACATGATGTTGCTGCGCTTCATGCCGAAGGCCTCGCAGACCTTAACGTAGGTCTCGTTCTTCAGGCTCATGAACTCGTTGCGCACCATACGGAAGGTGGTCATCCAGCCGGTGACCACGAAGATGAACAGCAGGTTGCCCAGACCGCGCTGGTTGAGGATGGCCACCAGCATCATGACCAGAACCAGCTGGGGGAAGGCCTGGAAGATCTCGGAGATACGCACGATCACGCTGTCCACCCAGCCGCCGAAGTAACCGGCGATGGCGCCCAGCGCCGCGCCGATCACACTGCTGAGCACGGCGCAGAACACGCCGATCAGGATGGAATAGCAGCCGCCGATCAGCACGCGGGCCAGCAGGTCACGGCCGATGGTGTCGGTGCCGAAGATGTGACCGGCCTCAGGGGCAGCCTTCATGTTGGTCAGGTCGGGGGTGGCGTAGTCCACGCCCATAATGGCGCCGATGATGCAGGCCAGGGTCATCACAACAACGACCACCAGACCGAACACAGCCAGCTTATTGTTCAAAAATTTGCGGATATTCTTTTTCAGCAACGAGGAGGCTGCGCTTTTGTTTTGTTCCTTGATGCTTGCTGCATTGGGATTGCTCATATTCTACTCCTCCTCTCGCTTATTCGCCCAGCCGCACGCGCGGGTCCATGATGGCGTTCAGCACGTCCACCATGAAGGAGCACACCAGCATGGTGGCGGCGATAATCAGGGTGGTGACCATAACCACGTTGTAGTCGTTGGCCACGATGGCGTTGGTCATGGTCATGCCGATGCCGGGGTAAGAGAACACGCTCTCAACAACCACGGAACCGCCGATCAGGGTGGGAATACGGAACATCAGGATAACCAGAACCGGCTTCATTGCGTTGCGGAAGCCGTGCTTTAAGTAAACCTTCCACTCGGGGATGCCCTTGCTGCGGGCGGTCTTGATGTAGTCGCTGTTCAGCACGTCCAGCATGGTGTTGCGGGCGTAGCGCATCAGAACCGCCACCATGCCGATGGTCAGGGTGGTCACCGGCAGGAACAGGTGCATGAAGGCGTCCACAAAGGCGTTGGTGGCGTCCGGGCTCACCCGGTTCGCCGCCGGGAAGATGCCCAGCTTGATGGAGAAGATCTGGATCAGGATGATGCCAACCAGGAACTGGGGAACCGCCTGGCCCAGAACAGCCAGCACGCGGCCGATGTAGTCGATGATGCCGTTCTGGCGGATGGCGGAAATAATACCGATGCCGATACCGATGATGGCGGACAGCACCAGAGAGTAACCGGCCAGCTCCAGGGTGTAAGGCATACGGACGGCCAGGGTGCTGGCGATGGAGGTACCGTCGGTGATGGAATAACCGAAGTCACCGTGCAGCATGTTGCCCAGCCAGTTGAAGTACTGAACAATCAGGGGATCGTTCAGGCCCAGCTCCTCACGCAGCTGCTCCACCACCTCGGGGCTGGCGGAAAGCTGTTCCGGGCTGAGCATGAAGTTGATGGGGTCGATGCCGGTTGCCTGCAGGCCGAAGAACACGATCAGGCTGATGACGAGCAGCATCGGGATCATCAGAAGAAGCTTTTTGAGAATGAACTTTAGCATGTTCTCACTCCAATCTCGGTGATTCAAATGGGGCGAAGCACAGGCCCGCCGGAGGAGCCTGCCGAAAAGGAAAGGGAGAGACGAAAGGCAAAGGCCAACGTCTCTCCCTTTCCAGCAATCACATTATGCCAGGGATCGCAGCGATACCAGCGGATCAGGCCATCTCCCAGTTGGCGAAATCCAGATCGCAGCTGTACAGGGGGTTGCAGAAGGTAACGCCCTCGGGAATCTTCACGTTGCTGCTGGTGAACACGTAGTTACCAACGGTGAACAGGGGAACCTTGTACAGCTTCTCCTGCTCCAGATCCTGCAGGGTCTTCAGAGCAGCGTTCTTCTCTTCCTCGGTGGTGGCGGCAGAGTAGGTGGCGATGGCCTCGTCAAAGGCGGTGTCGCCGCCCCAGATGTTCTGGAACAGAGCGTCGGTGCTCAGGTACTCGCTGTACCACTCGTCCAGGGAGAAGGAGCTCTTGCCCTTGAAGCCGATGTCGTACTGGCGGGTGGTGAACAGATCGGTGGTGCCGTCGTTGGACAGGGTGGACTCAACAGTCAGGCCAGCCTGCTCCAGGTAGTAAACGATGGTGTTGATCAGGTCGATGCTGGTCTGATCGTTGTTGTAGTAGCAGATGCGGATGGGACGGCTCATATCGTAGCCGGAAGCGGCGATATCGGCCTTGGCCTTCTCAGCGTCGAAGGTGTAGCTGAAGCCGTTGTAAGCGGGGTGAGAATCGGGCACGCCGGAGTTCAGCACGGTAGCGCTGGGATACAGGGTAGCCAGAGTAGCGCGGTCGATGGCTTCCATGATGGCCTTGCGGACCTCAACGTTCTGCATGGCCGCGTTCTCGGTGCCGTCGGTGCCCTTCATGTTGAAGATGAAGTACTTGTAGAACAGTACGTCAACCTCGTGAGAGGTGTAGTTGCTCATGCCCTTCATGGCCTCTACCAGGTCGGTAGCATTGCCGTACAGGTAGTCGGCATTGCCGGACTGGGCAGCGGTCAGGTAGTCGTTCACGTAGGAAACGGTGACCTTCTGGATCTTGGCGGGAGTGCCTTCATAGTTGGGGTTGGGAACCATGGTGAAGTAGTTGCCCACGTTGAACTCGCCAACCATGTAATAGCCGTTGGTCACGGGGTTCTGCCAGAAGGTGGTGTCGGCATCCAGCTTCAGAACATCCACGTTCTCCAGGCTGTGCTTGGGCAGGATGGCGAACTGGCTCAGGATCTGAGGCAGGGAGCTGTAGGGCTCGCTCAGGGTCAGGGTGATCACATTGCCTTCAGCGCTCTTCTCGGCGATCTTCTTGAACGCGGAGGTGTAAATGGCGTTCACCTGGGTGGTCTGCAGGGCAGCGTCGATGGACCACAGCACGTCGTCAGCGGTCAGGGCCTCGCCATCGCTCCACTTCAGGCCGTCCTTCAGGGTGATGGTGTAGGTCAGGCCGTCCTCGCTGACCTCATAGCTCTCGGCCAGGTCAGGGCTTACCTCGTTCAGGGTGCTGTCCGCAATGAACAGGCTGCGGAACATCAGGTTGGTGGGCAGGGTGCGGTTGTACCAGGGGGTGGGAACCTTGTCGTCGGTGCTGCTGCCGTCGGTGGTGGACAGGACCAGCTTCAGGGTGCCGTCGCTTGCGGGAGCGGCAGTGCCGGCGCTGGATGCACCGCTGGTGGCGGTGGAACCGCTGGTGGTCGAGCCACCGCCGCAGGCTACCATAGAAAGTGCCATGGCAGCTGCGAGAACAAGTGCAAGAACTTTCTTCATGTTTTTTGCCTCCTTCAAAAATCGAGAGTCCCTTCTCCGATCGCTTCATAACACATATGCATCAGAGCCAAGGGGCTCCATTTCCCTTGGAACAAGGTGTGCCTTCGTGCACCCCTTGCTGTACTCTTATGGTACCATTTATGAAAAATTTTTTCAATTATAAAGTCCTACGAATCTGCCCGAGTCAAATTTGTCACTTTGCACAAGTCATCCTTAAAAAGCCATTTTTGGGCTTCATAGCGCTATTTTTTAGAGTGCGCTCTGTTATTTTTTGTTACTTTTGCCGCCTCTTTTTTCCAATTTTCTCCACACTCTCCTTTCTTCTTTTCCGGGCATCGATTCCCTTTCGGGCGGAAAATGAAAAAAATTTTCTCATTTTGAAAGGATTCTATCGTAATCCTCTTTTTTCACCGATCTCTCCCCTGCTTTCCGCCGCACGATTGCAAACACAAAAAAGCCCGGGCGCCCCCTTATTCAACAGGTGCGCCCGGGCACAATTCCCGGTCAGACTTCGTCGTAGTATTCGTTGCTCAAGATTTTGAACACAGCTTTCTTCACATGGGTGCAGCTGCCGTTGCTCACGGTGGGCATGTGGGACTCACCCGCCAAGAACAAGGCGAACATACCATCTCCCAGACGGCTCCGGTTCCCCAGAGGGCCATCGCCGAAGCCGATGTCCGCCGCGTCATCAAAGCCGTTTGCATCCGGGGTGTAGCAGCTGGACACCAGAATGTCCTCGCTGCCCTCCAGATCCATCTGCAGGTCAATGTATTTGCGGTGCACCTCGTAGTGTGCGCCCTCCTCCGGGCGGGTATCCGCTTCCATCACGTTCACAAATACCCGGCTGCCGTCGATCTCAGTGCGGCCCAGGGGCAGCTCCTCCACTTTATGGGTCTTGGCCCATTCGATCACCTTGTCCAGTCCCTTGGAAAAGCCCTTGTAGGCGCTCAGGTTGCTGAAATTGTCATAAATCATGGTTCATCCTCCTTTTCCGGCCGCCATTTATGGGCAGCCGGTTCAAACAAACAAAATACCAGGTGGCAGCAGCCACCTGGTATCGGTAAACAATCGGGTCTGAGAAATCAGCCCTTCACAGCACCCATGGTGATGCCCTGCGTGAAGTACTTCTGGAACATCAGGAACACGGCCAGGATGGGAATGGCGGCAACCGCAGCACCGGCCATGATCAGACCGAAGTCGGTGGCCATTTCGGCCTGCAGGTTCGCGATACCCAGCGAGATGGTCAGGCTGGTGTTCTTGGTCAGCATGATCAACTGCATGAAGTAATCGTTCCAGGCGGTGATGAAGGTGAAGATGGCCAGAGCGCCGATGCCGGGCTTGACCATGGGCAGGATGATCTGCACGAAGGTACGCACTTCACCGGCACCGTCAATGCGGGCGGCCTCCAGCATCTCGTTGGGGATGCCTTCGCTGAACTGCTTCATCAAGAACACGCCGAAGGGCCAGCCCACGGTGGGCAGAATCACAGCCCACAGAGTATCGTGGATGCCCAGGAAGGACATCTCCTTCAGCAGGGGGATCAGAATAACCTGCTTGGGCAGCGCCATGGCGCAGACGATCAGGCTGAAGATCACGGTGCGGCCGTAGAATTTCTTCTTGGCCAGAACATAACCGGCCATAGCGGCGGTGATGCAGGTCAGGATCATGGCGACCACAGCGATGAAGATGGTGTTCCACAGCCACAGCAGAGCCGGGTTGTCAAACAGCTTCTCGTAGTTGGCCAGAGTGGGGTTGGTGGGGAACCACTGGGGAGTGGGGGTGTTGATGTCCGCTGCAGTCTTCACAGAACCGGTGAAGATCCAGTACAGGGGAAACACCAGGAACACGGTCAGAACGGCAAGGATGATGCCGGAAAAGACCTTGTAAGGAGTCATTTTACCAGTCACAGTCTTCATCTTCTATGCCTCCTTAATCGTTGCCCTTGCCGGCTACCTTGAACTGCAAAGCAGACAGCAAAGCGATGATGATGGCCAGAATCACGCCCATGGCGTTGCCGTAGCCGTATTCATACAGCTTGAATGCCTTGTAGTAGATGTAGTACATGATGGTGTTGGTGGAGTTGTTGGGTCCGCCGCTGGTCAGCAGCTGGATCAGCGCGAAACACTGGAAGCTGTTGATGGTGGTGATGACCAGAATGTACAGGGTGGTGGGAGTGATCTGGGGCCACATGATCTTCCAGAAGGTCTGCAGCTTGGTGGCGCCGTCCACCTGCGCGGCCTCGGTCAGGCTGGCATCCACATTGCCCAGAGCGGAAACGTACAGCACGATGGGCTGGCCAATGCTGGTGGTGAACAGGATCAGGATGATACACCAGATGGCGGTCTGGGTGTTACCCAGCCAGTTCACGTTGTTGTCGATCACGCCAACGCCCTTGGCCACATAGTTGATGATGCCGTAGTAGTTGTTGAACATCCACTTCCACACCACGGTAACGGCCACGGTACCGGTTACAACAGGCAGGTAGAAGATGCAGCGGAAGAAGGAGCACGAAGCCGACTTCATTTTATAAATGGCCGAAGCCACCCACAGGGAGAACGCGGTAACAGTGGGCACAGCCACCACCACGATCAGTGCGGTATTCATCAAGGCCTTCCAGAAGATCTCGTCCTGAAACATCTTGATGTAGTTGCCAAAACCAACGAAAATGTCCTCACGGGCCATGGTGGAATCGAAGAAGCTCGTCCACAGGCACATGACCATGGGGATCAGAACAAAACCGACGAAAACGATCAGAAACGGCAGCAGGAAAAGGTAGGCCGCAAGGGTCTCGCGGCGTGCCTCCGCCCGGCTGATGCCAAGACCGGAGCGTTTGCTGGGTCCTTTTACAGGCTGCTTAGCGGCAGATGTAGTCAAATGGATCCTCTCCTCTCATCTCTCACAGGTTCCTCTAACGCCGGAACAGCGGGTGAATCATGTTCACGTCTTTTAAGAAAGAGCGCACCTCTCTTTTTGCGCATCGGGCGAAAAAGAGAGGTGCGCGTCCCTGCTCTAACGAATCAGTTGGAAGGGCTGCTCCTTAGCCGATGGCGGCGTTGGAGGTCTCAACGAAATTGTCAGCAGCAGCCTGAACATCGCTGCCGTTGCCAACTTCCTGCAGCATGTTCCACCAAGCAGTGCGCTGCTCGGTCCAGCCGCCGGTCACGTTGTAGTAGTCACCCATGTTGGGCAGGAAGGTCTGGAAGGTAGCCATGCGCTCCTCGTTCTCGGTGCCGGCGTAAACATTGCCGAAGGAAGCACGAACGGGGAAGAAGCCGGTGGCCTGCACGCTGGCGGGACCCTGGGTAGCGTCGTCACAGATG
The DNA here is from genome assembly GCF_017889395.1 of Allofournierella sp. Classification (NCBI taxonomy): domain Bacteria; kingdom Bacillati; phylum Bacillota; class Clostridia; order Eubacteriales; family Oscillospiraceae; genus Allofournierella; species Allofournierella sp. The sequence goes on from NZ_JAGHKE010000150.1 coordinate 13,547, forward strand.
AACTTGATGAAGGTCTTGGCAGCCTCGATCTTGGCCTCGTCGCCGTTGTTGAAGATGCCGAAGCCCCAGATACCGCCGCACAGCTCAACCTTGCCGTCATCGGTGGGGAAGTTCATGGCGTAGGGGGTGAAGGTGACCTGCTCAGCGTAAGTAGCCTCGTTGGAAGCGTTCCAGCAGAAGGTCATGGCAGCAGTGCCGTTAGCGAACATCTGCAGCTCATCGGAAGCCTGCAGAGCGGGGTCGAAGGTCAGAGCCTTCTCACTGTTCAGCTTCTGCAGCAGCTCCAGAGCCTTCACGTTCTCGGCGCTGTTGGCAGTGTAAGCGGTGTGATCAGCGGTGGTGTAGGTGCCGCTGTACAGGTTGTTCACCAGAGCGCGGGTGCCCTGGTCGCCGCCCTGGCCGCCGCAGTAAACGATGGCGGGGGTCATAACCTTGCCGCTGTCGCGCAGGGTCTCCAGAGCCTTCACGAAGTTATCGGTGGTCCAGGTACGGGTCTCCTGATCAATGTACTGCAGAGCGCCGGTCTCCTCGAACAGCTCGTAGTTGATGGCCATGTTGTGAGCGGTCATGCACATGGGGTACTCATAGTACTTGCCGTCGGCGCCCTTGCAGGCGTTCACAACAGCCTCGCTGGTCTTGCTGATGTCGGCGGTGGCCTCTTCGGTCCACAGGTCGCTCAGATCAACCATCAGGCCCTTGGCGCCCCAGTTGGATACCAGACGCTCGGGACCCTCGAAGATGATGTCGGGGGTGTTCTTGGCTTCGATGGCGGTGGTCACCTTATCGTCGCCATTGGTGTAGTCCAGGTACTCCACGTTGACCTTGATGTCGGGGTACTGCTTGTTGAACTCGGCGATGAAGCCGTTCACGGTCTCCTCCTTCTGCCAGGAGCCGATGGGATAGGTCCACAGGGTGATCTCGGTAGCAGCGCCGGAAGCGGTGCTGGTGCCGGTGCTCGCTGCAGTGGAACCAGAGGTGGCGGTGCTGGTGCTGGTGCTGCCGCCGCAAGCCACCATGGACAGCGCCATTGCGCCGGCCATGACAAGTGCTAACGCTTTTTTCATTTGAAATCTCCTCCTTAAGGATTTTCTGTCTGTTCGGTCCGATCATGGCGTGAAAAACACGCCGTCTCGCTTTACTAAAATTCTAGCATTCGTGAAAAATTTTTTCAATTGTGAAGTCCACCTATCTTTCCTGTGAATATTCAGTGAACTTGCACAACGGATTTTTGGGCTTTTTTTCCTTGAGATTCCGTCATTTTTGACTTATAATATAGTTATCGTTGATTCTATTTTGTAATTATTACATAAAGTTACAAATTATCCTCATTTTCTCCTTTCTAAAACATGTTTGAAAAATTTTTTCTTTCAAAACCTACGAGGAGCATTTCTGGAGTGTATCGCCTATGTTAGACCTTATGTATCAAATCAATACCCACTACGATCAGTTCACCCCCTCTTCCCGGAAGATCGCAGACTATCTGCTTGAGCACTGCGCCCAGGCGCAATATCTTTCCATCTCAGGGCTGGCCAATGAATGCGGAGTAGCCGAAGCCACCATCTTCCGGTTCTGCAAGCAGCTGGGTTTCGGGGGATACAACGAATTCAAGCTGGCATTGGCGAAATCCAGTATACTGAACCAGCCCAACCCCTACGCGGCCTACGGTGAACTCACCCCGGAGGACAACACGGTGGAGGCCATGTGCCGCCGGCTGTACGAGTCAAATATCCAGGCGCTGAACCAGACGCTTTCGCTGCTGGACGAGGCAGCCCTCATCAAAGCGGGCGATCTGCTGGCAGGCGCGGGCAAGATCCTGGGCCTGGGCTACGGCGGCAGTATGGCCACCGTGCGGGAGGCCTGGAGCCGCTTTCTCACCGTGACCTCCAAGTTCTTCGTCATTGAGGACAATCACATGCAGATCATGGCCGCCAGCCTGCTGGAGGAAAACGATGTGATCCTGTTCGTCTCCTATTCCGGCTCCACCCGGGACGCGGAGGATGTGCTTCGGCCCGCCAAAGCCCGGGGTGCCAAGATCGTGCTGATCACCCACTACGCCGACTCCCCCGCCGCCGGTATGGCGGATGTGGTGCTGCTGTGCGGCGGGCACGAGCGTCCGCTGCAGACCGGCAGCATCGCGGCCAAGATGGCCATGCTGTTCGTGGTGGATATGCTGGTGAACGAGTTCTGCCGCCGGGATATGGACACCACCATGCGCAACAAGGACCTGACCGCCAACGCGCTGGCCATCCGCCATCTGTAATCCGGTTTTTACACACAGAAAGGGCTCGCCTTCCTCATGGAAGGCAAGCCCTTTTTCTTTTGGTGAATTATACTATCAAGTGCAACACTTTAGGAAAATAAAAAGAAGTTCATACAGAACCCTGGTAGAATAGAGTTACCACACAACTAAACCACCGGG
>NZ_JAGHKE010000056.1:0-15875 GCF_017889395.1 Allofournierella sp.
ACGCGGGAGCGCTTTTGCAGATGACGGATCAGGAAGCCCTGGGCGACGCGCCCGACCGGCTGTATGACTTTTTGCGGCAGATGGATTTCTGGAGCGAGGAGTAGCAGTCGTAGCTGGAACTGCAGATCGCAAATGCAGACCACTGGCGCTCCGCCTCGGACAGCGTGGGATTTTCCGCATGGAATCTGAACACCACGCAGGACTGGGAACAATGGTCCTCTCTGCAATGGGAAATGAGCGCCGAGGGGCAGCTGGTGCGCATGCTGATGAGAAACTCGCGGGAATACACCGGGCAGGATCTGGAGCATCTGATGGACGAATATCTGGCGGTTACCGGGCTGGATGTGCTGGATGACTGGCAGGTGCTGGATGTGCTGATTCAGCCTTATGTGACAGAGGGAAACACGAGCGAGCTGCGGGCCCGGTATTCGCCGGGAGCGAAGCTGTATCTGTATGCCAATTATGTGAACGGCATGTTGGTGTTCGGGGTCTGCCCGCTGGAGAAGGAGGAGCTGGACCAGCTGGACGTGAGCCTGACGGAGAAATGAAACCGGAAGGAGGGGGCTGAATGAAACGGAATCATTGGCTGTTGGCAGTTGCGCTGCCTCTGCTGCTTCTGGCGGGCTGTGGCGCAAAGGAGCAGGACCTGGGGGCAGGAGCCCCCACGCCAACGCCCGAAGTTCAGATCGAGGAGCCGCAGACCCAGGTGCTGCGCAGCACAGACAGTCGGAGCTATTACACGCAAAACATACGCTATGATCTGGAAACTATGACCGCCCGCGCCTGGAGACCAGAATTGCCCCGGGGATATCAGATAACCGGCGAGGGCCCGGTCTCGGACGGGCAGGCGCTGTATTTCCTTCTGACCCGACCGGGAGAGTCATCCGGTGAGGCGCTGGCCCGGATGCCGCTGGAGGGTGGAGCGGTACAGATCCTTTACGAATGCCGCGAGCATGAGCAGATCGGGATTGCCTATACCGACGGCGCGGGAGAATACTGCAAACGGCCCATCCTACTGCGCAGCGGCGAACGGCGCTGCTTCCTTGTACACCAATGGACCGAGGAGGATGGGAATTCCACCTGGCTTTATGCGTGGGACCCGGCGTCCGGCAGCTGTGAGCCGGTGAAGCGGCTGGGCAGTCACCTGCGCTTCTGGGGCGAGTATCAGGGCCGGGCTGTGCTGGAGGATTCCTGGGAACCGGAAGCGGGGCTGTTTCAGCTGGATGCGGAGACCGGGGAGCTTACCGTTCTTTTGAGCGGCGAAAACGCCGAGGCAGCCGACCTGTTTCTGGGTCCGCCGTTGCTGATCCGAGGAAAGTTCGTCTGCGCAGAAAGCTATGCCGCCGACAGTGCGGACGGCAAAAATCAAGTGAACTGCCTGAATCTGGAAACCGGAGATATCAAACAACTTGCCAGCTCGGAGGAGGGGGAGCCCCTCGTCCGCATACAGGACATCTGGGACGGAAAACTGCGCGTTCGGGATACGGAAGGTGACGTGTGGTATGTGGACTGCGCCACCGGCCGGCGGGTGGAAAACGTGCTGGCGGATGAGAACGGCATGCTGCTGCACATCCGGGCGCAGATCGGGGAATATTACCTGATCGATGTGGGAAGCGACCGGTGGACGAAACAGCTGTGGATCAATGAAAAGGGGGAACCGGTGTATTCCTATGCGCCCCAAAACAGACTGGCCCTCATTGCCAAAGAGGATTACTGGGCGGGCAGGCCGGACTATCGGATTTTTAAACAGGAGGGGGAAGCGGCGGAATGAGAAGGGCAAAACAGTTGCTGGCATCGGCGCTGGTACTGCTGCTTATGGTGGGCTGCGGGCAGTCGGCCGAATCCACGGCTCCCGTGGCCCTGGCAGAGCCGGAGCAGGCGGAAGAGACCCGTCTGGAGGGCTGGCTTTTTCCCTGGGATGGACAGCGGTATTACACCGGCCAAAATGAGGTGTGTGATACTGCCGATATGACCACCCGCCCCCTCTCCCTGACCATGGGGCCATGGGAACATCTGACCGGCTATCCGGTCGCCGACGGCAGATTTTTGTACTACTTCACCTCGGATACCCAGTATGCGCCTGACCTGAGCGAACAGGTGTGGCGCTGCAATCCGGACGGCAGCGGCGCAAAAATGATCTGGAAGAGCGAGACGGGCGGGGAGGGGCTGCTGGAAAATGCGCGCCTGGGCGGCCAGGTGACGGATGCAGCCCGCATGGTGGCCTTTGCGCAGCAGGATGCGGTCTGGTTCTTTTACCGGGGAGACAATATCTTTTCCAGCCCGGAGGTGTACCGCTGCGGCGTGGAGGAAACCTCTGCCCGCCGGGTGGAATACCCGAACCCGCTTCCCAGCGGTATATTCACCGGCGAAATGAACGGGCAGCCGGTGTTCTGTGGGCTGCGGAATAAGGAGCAGGAGTACTTTTTCTGGCTGTTGGATCTTGCCACCGGCGAAACCCGCGAGCTTTTCACCCTGCCGGATACGACCGGGGATCTCAGTTTGGTTCAGGACGGCATGCTGTATTTTCAGGATCAGGAATCGGCAAGCCTGTATGAAGTGGACCTGTCCAGCGGAAAGCAGCGGCTGGTGTGGCAGCAGGAGCAAAAACCGGCGACGATCGCCTGGGTACAGTTCATCGGGGACGGGCACGCCCTTTTGGAAAACACCAGCCTTCCCATGCTGGCCTGTTCACTGGACCTGGCGAACGGCAGCATCACTGAGGCAACACTGCGGGGAATGAATGAAAGCAGCGGCGAGGAATATGTGCTGCATGCGCTGGCCCCGCTGGGAAACTGCTACGTGGTGGAGTGCCGGCATCACACCGGTATTCGAGCTGGTATGAGCCTAGCGGGCGAACCGCAGCAGGAGCGGTATTTTTGGGGAGACTATGCTCTCATCGAGAAAGAGGACTACTGGAACAACGTGCCCGAGTACCGGTACTTCACCTGGGTGGATGATGGATGAATTTTGACCGCGGGCATTGTTTTGTGTTCCCGGCTCTGCTACAATAGGGGGCAGAAAACAATGGGAAAAGGCGGTCGAACATCCATGAACAGAAAACACATTGTATGCTACGGCGATTCCAACACCTGGGGCTATTGCGCCGCCACCGGCGGCCGCTATGAGGACGACGTGCGCTGGACCCGCCTTTTGCAGGAGCAGCTGGGCGAAGGCTATCTGGTGGCGGAGGAGGGAGTGTGCGGCCGCACCACCGTGTTTGAGGACCCGCTGAACGAAGGCCTCTGCGGCTTTGCACACCTGGCCCCGGCGCTGAACGCTCACAGCCCGCTGGACCTCTTGGTGGTGATGCTGGGCACCAACGACTGCAAGCAGCGTTATTCCGCCACCGCCCAGAACATTGCCGACGGGCTGGCCCGTCTGGTGACCCGGGCAAAGCAGCTGCCGGTGTGGGCAGGCGAACCCAGGGTGCTGATCGTGGCGCCCATCATGATCGATCCCCGGGTACATCAGGTGCCCCGCATAGGCCAGGAGATGGGCGAGGGCTGCGTGGAAAAATCCCGCCTGCTGCCCGCTCTGATGGAGCAGACCGCCCGGGATACCGGCTGCGAATTCATGGACTGCAACCCCTACGTGCAGCCGGGCGAGGCGGACTGGATGCACTTTGACGCAGCCAGCCAGGCCCGCTTTGCGCTGGCGCTGGAGGCCAAGATCCGGGTGCTGCTCAGCGGCAGGAGCTGATTACCCGTACGCATAGCGCTTTTTCACACCCCATATCCTTGTACAAAAAGGATATGGGGTGTTGTTTTATGCTGCATGCGCTCACGTTGACAGTTCTGGCCGGGCTGAGCACCGGCATCGGCGGTCTGGTGGCCGCGCTCTTTCGCCCCGGACGGCGGGCCATGGCGCTGTGCAGCGGCTTTGCGGCGGGGGTGATGCTGGCCGTGAGTCTGCTGGACCTGCTACCCCATGCGCTGGCGGGCTGGCGGGAGGCCATGGGTCCGGTGGGCGCGGGGCTGGCGGTGACCAGCCTTGCACTGCTGGGCATGGCTTCGGCGGCGCTGCTGGAGCAGCTTCTGCCCGAGGCAAAGCAACAGCAGGGCGGAGAAGGCAGGGCGGCTGCGTTTCGGGGCGCACTGGTCACCGGTCTGGCACTGCTGGCCCACAATCTGCCGGAGGGGGCACTCACCCTGTTTGCCGGGGTGGCGGACCCGGCGGCGGGGCTGCGGCTGAGCCTGGCGGTGGGGCTGCACAACCTGCCCGAGGGCCTGGCGGTGGCTGCGCCGCTGTATTACGCCACCAAAAGCCGGGCAAAGGCGGCGGGTGCGGCTTTTGCCAGCGGATTGGCCGAGCCGCTGGGGGCGGTGCTGGCCTTTGGGCTGCTGGGGTCTCTGCTCACTCCGGGCTTTCTGAACGGAATGCTGGCCGGAGTGGCCGGGGTGATGTGCTGGGCGGCGGCCTTTGAGCTGCTGCCCATGGCCTACCGGCTGGGTCCGGGGTCCCGGGCTGCGGCGGGCTTCGCGGTCGGGGTTTTGACGATGCTACTTGGAATCAGTTTATTATCGTGATATAATAAAGCAGATTATCTTTTTTGGCTCGGGGTACGAGATGCCACGGGCAGGAAGGGGGCGACGGCCGTGAAACGAATGGCTTTGGCAGCGCTCACGCTGGCGGCGTGCCTTTTGTGCGGCTGCACCGGCAGCATGAGCGGCGGGGTGGAGGAGCTTCTGCGTGCCCCTCAGCTGGCCGGTCCCCAGACCAATGTGCAGCGGGCGATCACGGCCTATCTGGGCGAAGCGCCCCAGCTGAAATACCCCCAGAACGGCGATATCCTCTCCCCCTTTCTGTTCGGAGACTGGAACGGCGACGGCTCCATGGATGCGGCAGCGCTGTATGTGAGCTCCGGGATGCAGAACGTCTGCCTGGCAATTCTGGAGCAGAGCGGCGGCAGCTGGGTGGTGACCCAGGAAATCGAGGGCCTTTCCGCCGAGGTGGACAGCGTGAGCACAGCAGCCATGAGTGGTGACGGCGGGGTTCAGCTGCTGATTGGCTATGTGGGCACCAGCGGGGAAAAATATCTTTCGGTGTATGCCTATCAGGACCAGACCCTCACCCAGGTGATGGAGCAGGCTTATTCCCAGTATGAATTGCAGGACATCACCGGAAGCGGCCTGAAGGACCTGATTTTGATCGGCCCCCAGACGGGTGACGGAATGAAGGTGCAGCTGCTCACGGCCATCCGGGGCGAATTTACCATGGCCCAGGAATTCTGGCTGAGCCCGGAACGTTTTTCCAGCTGCGAGGGCCTGCATCTGAGCAGCGGGTCGGACGGCGGCTATTATCTGGTGCTGGACGGCTACGTGGGTTCCGGCTCGGCGCTGGCCAGCATCCTGCTCGGTTATAATGCGACCACCCAGCAGCTGGAGGAATATGTTCCGCTGCTGCCGGTGGATATCTACACCGAAAGCATCCGTTATTCCAGCCTGCTCACCAGCAGGGACATCGACGGCGACGGAACGGTGGAGATTCCGGTGGAGCTGCCGGACGCCAACGGAAACATCTCGGTGAGCCGCCTGAGCTTTGTGGCCTGGATGGATTACACCAGCACCGACCCGGAGAAGAGCTTCGGTATTGTGGATCTGGAAAACGGCTTTTATCTGGAGCTGCCCCCCAGCTGGGAGGGCAAGATCCAGGTGAAGGAGGGCTCGCAGGAGGGCAGCTGGGCCATCCGCAGCCTGGAGGACGGCACCGGCTACCTGGAGGTCCGGGTGGTGGAGCCCAGCACCGAGGGCGGGTCCTATTTCCGCCTGGGGAACGTGGGCGGCAAAAAGGTACAGGCCAGGATTCTGGCTTCCCATATCGGCGAAAACGGCGAAAACCTGCAGCCGGCGGCAATGACCGGCTGCTTCCGGATGCTGTGAGCGGCGCAAAGCCGCCCGCCCCGTTTTTATAGGAGGTTTGATTGCATGCGTAGAGTGTTAGTTGTGGAAGACGAGACCAGCATCCGCGAGCTGATCGCCTTGAATCTTCAGATGGCAGGCTATCAGGTGCTGGAGGCAGGCAGTGCTGAGCAGGGCCTGGCGCTGCTCAGCCAGGGCCAGAAGTGCGACGCTGCCGTGCTGGATGTGATGCTGCCCGGCATGAACGGCTTTTCCCTGTGCGAGACCATCCGCCGGGACGACCCGAACATCGGCATCATCATTCTGAGCGCCAAGAGCATGGAGCAGGATAAGATCCGGGGTCTGTCCATCGGAGCGGATGATTATATGACCAAGCCCTTCAGCGTATCCGAGCTGCTGGCCCGCATCGAGGCGCTGTGTCGCCGGGTCAACCGGGGCGCGGCGGAGGCCCCTGTGCCGGACGAGACCCGCATGGTAAGCGGCCAGTTTATTCTGGACCAGAAAAGCCGGGTGCTGTACAAGGCGGGCAAGCCCATTGATCTGACCCAGGTTGAGTTCCAGATCATGGAGCTGTTCTTCCAGAACCCCGGCACCGCACTGGTGCGGGAAAAGATCCTGGAAGGGGTCTGGGGCGAGAATTACTACGGCGACGTGAAGATCGTGGATGTGAACATCCGCCGCCTTCGCATGAAGGTGGAGGACGAGCCCTCCAGCCCCAAGCACATCCTCACCGTGTGGGGCTACGGCTACCGCTGGAACGGATGACAGGCAGACACGCAGGAAGGGGGCTGCCATGAACAGCATCACCAAACGATGGCTGCGCAGCAGCCTTCTGATCACCTTTTTGCTGGTGGCGGGTGCGGTGAGCATCTATATCTATACCCTGATCTCCGGCAGCTACAACGGGGTGCAGCAGGCTATGCTCAGCCGAATTTCCAGCATGGGCGGTCAGCTGAAGATCACCACCGGCCAGAGCGCGGAGCAGACCTCCCAGAATCGGAGCAGCCTGCTGCGCCGGATGGTGGAGCAGTTCGACGAGAAGGACAAGTTCGAGTTCATGCTGCTGGACAGCGAGGGTCAGGTGATCGCCACCTCCTCGGGCGGAACGCTGCGCTACGAAAAGGCCCCCGAGGATTTTCTCATGGCCATGGAATCCTCCAACAGCGGCGGCCGAAGCGTGTACACCAGCGTGACCGGCGAGCGGGTGATGGCCCTTACCGTAATGGTGCCCTACCCGGCGGAGGATGTGGCGGCCCTGCGTATGGTCACCAGCCTGACCATGGTGGACCAGATGATGGTGGAGCGGATACTGCTGGCTTTGGGCCTCGGTGCGGTGATTCTGCTGTTCAGCGTCTGGAGCGGCGTGTTTTTCATCCGTTCCATCGTGCGTCCGCTGGACGAGGTGGAGCAGACAGCGAATGCCATCGCCCGGGGCGATCTGAGCGCTCGCCTGCCCGAGGGCAGCGACGGCGACGAGATCGGGCGGCTGTGCAACACCATCAACCAGATGGCGGGGGAGCTTTCCAAGACCGAGCGGCTGCAGAACGAGTTTATCTCGTCGGTGAGCCACGAGCTGCGCACTCCGCTCACCAGCATCCGGGGCTGGGTGGAGACCATCGCCCATATCCGGGACCCGGAGGACGAAAACTACCGCAAGGGCCTGTCCATCATCGGGCGGGAGACCGACCGGCTGTATGATATGGTGGAGGAGCTGCTCAGCTTTTCCCGGCTGCAGAGCGGCGTGAAGCTGGAATGCCGGCCGCTGGATCTGGTGGCCGAACTCACCGATGCGGCCCTGTTCATGGAGGCGCGCATCCGCGCCGAGGGGCTGCGGCTGGTGTATGAGGAGCCGGAGCTGCCTTTGCCCATCTGGGCGGATGGCAGTCGGCTGCGCCAGGTGTTCATCAACGTGATGGACAATGCGGTGAAGTACTCCTCGCCCGGCGGAGCCATCACCCTGGACCTGTTGCAGGACGGCGAGAATGTATACGTGCTGATCAAGGACGAGGGCCGGGGCATTGCGCCGGACGATCTGGAAAATGTGAAGCTGAAATTCTTCAAGGGCAAGGGCGCGGTGCGCGGCAGCGGCATCGGTCTTGCGGTGGTGGATGAGATCATGACCGCGCTGGACGGCTCGGCGGACATTGCCTCTGAGCTGGGCAAGGGCACCACTGTGACCCTGCGCCTGCCCATCTATCGGGGCAGCGGGGAAGCGCCCGCCTGGGCGGTGAACGACCCGGCGGAGAGCCCGGAAAAGGAGTAACCCTGTGACGATTTTGATTTTGCTCGTTCTGGCGGCGGCGCTGGCCCTGGCGCTGGAGCGGCCGATGGAACGCACGGTCCCGGCTGTTCTGGCCGGGGCCGCTCTTGTGACCTACTGCGCCACGCTGGCCGGGCAGAAAAGCACGGCGCTGCCGGTGATGGCAGTGTGCGCCGGTGTGGCTTTCCTTGCGGCGGTGGTTCGCTGCCGCAAAGCGGGCGCGGGCCGATGCACGGCGGTGCTTGTGCGGCCGGCCGTTTTGGCGTTGGTGCTGGCACTGGCTGCTGGCTGGCTGCTGATGCGGCAGATCCGTTTCGTGATGCTGGACGACCTGCTCCACTGGGCGCTTTTCAGCAAGCAGATGTGCGGGCTAGAGGCCTTTCCCGACGGAGCGCAGCTGGCCAGCGCCTATGCGGACTATCCGCCCGGCGCCCAGATGCTGCTGGTGTTTTTGCAGATCGGGCAGCCCTTTTCCCATCCGCTGCTGTTCTGGGGCCAGCTGCTGTGGTACACCGGCCTGACGCTGCCCCTTCTGGAGAAAACAGGCGAGGGCGGTAGACTGCAACGAATCGCTGCCGCAGTGGGCGGCGCGGTGTTCCTGCTGCTGTTCCCGGCGGTGTTCAATCACTATTACAACGAGAGCCTGGTGGTGGAGCCTCTGATGGGCCTGATGCTGGGCTGCATGGCTTACACTGCCTGGCGCAGCCGCACCGGGCCGGATCTTCTGGACGGGCTGACCGTGAGCCTGCTGGCCTGCCTGCTGGTGCTGACCAAGAGCACCGGCATTCTGTATGCGGCGGCGGGGCTGCTGGCCGCGGCGATTTTGTGGCGGCGGGCGCTGTTTTGCAGCAAAGGCCGGGCCTGCAGACTTGCCTTTGCGGGTGTTGCCGTGGCGGCTGCCGCGGGTCTGTGGCAAAGCTGGCGCTGGCTGTGCGTGGAAAAGGGGTATGTTTCCTATTTCACCGAGGATGCGCCCCAGGCCTATACGCTGGAGAATCTGACCGCCTTTTTGAAGGGCGAGGGTCTGGCGGGGCAGGTGATCCCCTCCTTTTTGCGGGCGCTGGCGGTTCAGCCGCTGGCCAAGCGATGGGGGCTTTCCGCCCTGGCGATGCTGGCAGTGGTGTGGGCGCTGGCCTGCCTGCTGCCCCGGCTGCGCCGGACCGGACTGCGGCCGGTGCTGACAGTTTTTACATTGATTTTTGTTGTGTATGCGGCATCGGTGTGCTATTCTTATGTATACCTGTTCCAGGAGGGCGAGGCGCTGACCCTTTCCGCCTTCAGCCGCTACATCGGCCCGCTGCCCACCGGAGCCCTTTATCTGGTGTTGGGGGCGGCGCTATGGCAGTATTGGGGAAGGGGAAAGCCCCTGGCCTGGTGCTGCGCGGGCGCGGCCTTCCTTGCCTGCGTGAACTGGTATGCCCCGGCCCGCTGGCTGCCCGGCGCTTACCAGACGGTGTTTGAACAGTTCATGGGCGATCAGGCATCCGGAGTGGACGGCATCCTGCAGGAGGCTGAGGCGCTGCACGGCTGCCTGGAACCCACGGACCGGGTGCTGGCGATCACCCAGACCTCCTCCATGGACCGGCTGGGCCAGCTGCTGCGCTATGCGCTGCTGCCCAATCAGGTGGAATACTGGTCTCCCACCGAGTGCGGCGATTCCCACGGGCTTTCGCTGCGGTGGAACGAGTATCTGGTGGAGCAGGGGTTTGAATATGTATACTGCGCGGCGGATGGCCAGCCCACCGCGGACCAGGAGCTGCTGACCGACCAGACCGGTGCGCCGGTGCGGTCAGGCTGGCTTTACCGGGTGAACACAGAGGACGGCACAGTGCAGCTGGAGCCGGTGTGTCAGCCCGGCTGAAAGGAGAAAGAATGGAAAAACCAAAGGAATGTTTTAAGACCAGCGTGGGCGGCCAGGCCCTGATGGAAGGCATCATGATGCGCGGCCCCAAAAAAATCTGCGTGGCCGTGCGCAAGCCGGACGGCGAGATCGACCTGACCATGGAGGACGTGAAGCATCACAGTTGGCAGAAGATCCCCTTTGTACGGGGCGCCTGCGCCATGATTGAAAATCTGGTGCTGGGCTATCGGTACCTGATGCACTCCGCCGAGGTGAGCATGACCGAGGAGAAGCAGGAGCAGCCCAGCAAGCTGGATCTGTGGCTGGAGGAGCACACCGGGCCCAAATTCCAGAGCTTTCTGATGGGGCTGGCCGCGGTGATCGGCGGCATGATGGCCATTGTGCTCTTTATGGTACTGCCCACCGCCATTGTGGGCGGCGTGAACCATTTTGTGCCCCTGGGCTGGGGCAAGGTTCTGCTGGAGGGCGTGCTCAAGATCGCCATGTTCGTGATCTATCTGTTCCTGTGCACCCGCATGAAGGAGATCCACCGGGTATTTGAGTACCACGGTGCGGAGCACAAGACCATCGCCTGCTATGAGGCGGGCGAGGAGCTGACGGTGGAGAACATCCGCCGCCACTGCCGGTTCCATCCTCGCTGCGGCACCAGCTTTATGATCCTGGTGCTGATCGTGAGCATCCTTCTGTTCAGCGTGCTGCCCTGGAACAGCACCGGCCTGCGGGTGGTGCTCAAGCTGCTTTTGCTGCCGGTGGTCATGGGCATCAGCTATGAGCTGATCAAGCTGGCGGGCCGGTACGATAATCTGGCCACCCGCATCATCAGTGCACCGGGCCTCTGGCTGCAGCATCTGACCACCTTCGAGCCGGATGATTCCATGATCGAGGTGGCCATCGCCGCGGTGAAGCCGGTGCTGCCCGGCCGCCCGGAGGAGGGGCTGTGGTAAGCGGTGCGCCCCGGGCCGCCCATGTCTGGGCGCGGGCCCGGCTGGAGGCGGCCGGTGTGGAGGATGCGGCTTTTGATGCGGCCTGCCTGATGGAGCTGGTGGCGGGCAAAAACTGGCGCTGGGCGGACGGTGAGCTGACCGAAGCGCAGAAGGAACGCCTGGAGCAGCTGACCGAAAAGCGGGCGCAGCGGTATCCGCTGCAGTATCTGGCGGGGCACTGGCCCTTCCTGGATTTTGAGCTGGAGGTGGGCCCCGGGGTGCTGATCCCCCGGGCGGACACCGAGCTGCTGTGCGAGACCGGTGCCGAACTGCTGGCGGGCAAGACCGGCCCTCAGGTGCTGGACCTGTGCGCCGGAAGCGGCTGTGTGGGCCTGGGCGTCAAGCGGCTGGTTCCCGCCGCCCGGGTCACCTGCTTGGAAAAAAGCCCCGAGGCCTTTAATTATCTGACCCGCAATGCTGCCGGAGCACTGCCCGGCTTCGATTCGGAGCGGCCCGCGGTGCAGCCGGTGGCAGGGGATGTATTCACCTACCAGAACGAACTGGAGCCGGAGAGCCTGGACCTCGTCCTCTCCAACCCGCCCTACGTGACCGGCGAAGAGATGAAGACCCTGGAGCCGGAGCTGCGCTTTGAGCCGGAAATGGCCCTGGAGGCGGAGCACGAGGGGCTGGCCTTTTACGAGCACATTGCCCCCGGTTACTTTGCTGCGCTGCGGCACGGGGGCTGGCTGGCGGTGGAGATCGGCTGGGCCCAGGGGGCGGCGGTGCGCGGCATTTTTGAGGCCGCGGGCTACCGGAATGTGGCCGTCCGGCAGGATCTGGCGGGCAAGGACCGGGTGGTTCTGGGCCAAAAGCCCTGAAAAAAGGGGGAAAAGGTCCGATAAAACGGTCGATCAACAAGAAACTTACAACTTGCAGTTGTAAGTTTCTTTTCTTTTGTGTATAATAAGAGCATGCGAAACAAAAGCCGCCCGGTCCGTTGGGCCTGTGGTGGAAAGTGATGAAAACGAATCCGATTTGAATAAAGGAGCAAGAAGCATTATGGCAGACAAGAAACCTCTTCCTTCCCCCAGCAAAAAGGCGGCGGGAGACAAAAAGGCTGCGCTGGAAACCGCGCTGGCTCAGATCGAAAAGCAGTTCGGCAAGGGCGCTGTGATGAAGCTGGGCAGCAACGTGTCCATGCAGGTGGATGCCATTTCCACCGGCAGCCTGTCGCTGGACCTGGCGCTGGGTGTGGGCGGTATGCCCCGCGGCCGTGTGGTGGAGATCTACGGACCGGAATCCAGCGGTAAGACCACCCTGGCGCTGCATGTGCTGGCCGAGGCCCAGAAGGCCGGCGGCGAGGTGGCCTTCATCGACGTGGAGCACGCGCTGGACCCGGTGTATGCCCGCGCCCTGGGTGTGGATATCGACAGCCTGCTGGTGAGCCAGCCGGACACCGGCGAACAGGCGCTGGAGATCTGCGAGGCGCTGGTGCGCTCCGGCGCCATCGATGCCATCGTTATCGACTCGGTGGCCGCCATGGTGCCCCGCGCTGAGATCGAGGGTGAGATGGGCGACTCCCACGTGGGCCTGCAGGCCCGCCTGATGAGCCAGGCCCTGCGCAAGCTGACCGGTGTTATCGGCAAGACCAACACCGTGGCCATCTTCATCAACCAGCTGCGTGAAAAGGTGGGTGTGTCCTACGGCAACCCCGAGGTGACCGCCGGCGGCCGCGCGCTGAAATACTATTCCTCCGTGCGCATCGATGTGCGCCGCATTGAGGGCCTGAAGGATTCCACCGGCGCCTTCATCGGCAACCGCACCCGCGCCAAGGTGGTCA
The DNA here is from genome assembly GCF_017889395.1 of Allofournierella sp. NCBI lineage: Bacteria > Bacillati > Bacillota > Clostridia > Eubacteriales > Oscillospiraceae > Allofournierella > Allofournierella sp. The sequence goes on from NZ_JAGHKE010000056.1 coordinate 12,743, forward strand.
AGAACAAGGTGGCGCCTCCCTTCAAGGAGGCCGAGTTCGACATCATGTTCGGCGAGGGCATCAGCAAGACCGGCGAGATCCTGGATCTGGCGGTGACCCTGGGCATCGTGCAGAAGAGCGGCGCGTGGTTCAGCTATGGCGAGACCCGCTTGGGCCAGGGCCGCGATAACGTGAAGATCTATTTCAAGGAGCATCCCGAGCTGATGGCCGAGATCGAAGAGCTGGTGCGCCAGAACGCCGATAAGCTGGTGAAGGGCGGCAAGAAGGCAAAGGGCTCGGTGACCCCGGTGGTGGCTGCGCCTGCCCCCGCCGCAGCAGAGGCTCCCGCCAAGGAGCAGGCTGTATCGGTAAGCGAGGCCGACCTGGACATCATGGTCGAGGACTGAGCCGGTGCTGTTTGAAGAGGAGGACAAGGCCTACCGCCGCGCGCTGGATAAGGCCATGGAATACCTCTCGCTGCGGGATCATTCCAGCGGCGAGCTGTACGATAAAGTGCGCAAAAAGCTGGAGAACGACCGGGCGGCCGCGGCAGCCGTGGCCCGCTGCGTGGAGCTGGGGCTGCTCAACGACGAGGCCTTTGCCCGCCACCGGGCAAAATACCTGCTGGCCCGGCACAAAAGCCCGGCCCAGATCCGGGCCCATCTGGCGGAAAAGGGCGTGGACCGGCAGATTGCCGCTCAGGTGCTGGAGGAGCTTTTTGAAGAGGAAAGCCCCGCCGACGCGGTTTACCAGCTGCTGTGCCGCAGCTATGGCCGCAAGCTGGCGGCGGGCAAGCGCCAGAATGTGATCGCCGCCATGGCCCGTCGGGGCTTTTCCCTGGGGGATATCAAGGAGGCGCTGGCCCGCTGGGAGGAGGAAAACCCGCCCGAAGAGGACCAGCCGGACTGGGAACCGGAGTTCTGAACGGCGAAAAGGGCGGGGGAAGGGCCGGATTTCCGCCAACTTCCACCCTGCAAAGCTGGACTTTACCCCTAGAAACATGATAGAATAAAAAGGCGAGGGAGGCTGCTCCCTCGCCTTTTCCTGTAATGACCGCCCGCCCGTGAATCGAGAGCGGCGCGGCGCAAACGAACCAGACAAAAAGGAGAATACTGCATTGAATATCGCAATCATTTCGCTGGGCTGCCCCAAAAACCAGGTGGATGCCGACGTGATGTGCCACGGTCTCATCGCTGCCGGTCACACCACCACCGCCGACCTGAGCTTGGCGGATGTGATCATCGTGAACACCTGCGGCTTCATCGAGAGCGCCAAGACCGAAGCCATCGAGAATATCCTGAACGCCTGCTCCTACAAGGAGCAGAACCCCAACCTGAAGGTGGTGGTCACCGGCTGCCTGGCCGAGCGCTATCAGCATGAGATCCGCACCGAGATCCCTGAGGTGGATGCGGTGGTGGGCATCGGCTCCAACAAGGCCATTCCCCAGATCATCGACCGTCTGTGCGGCGGTGCGGAGGACCAGAACCGGGAATACTACGGCCCCAAGACCGAACTGCCTCTGGGCGGCCGCCGGGTGATCTCCACCCCCCATCACTACGCCTATCTGAAAATTGCCGAGGGCTGCAATAACCGCTGCCACTACTGCGCCATCCCGCTGATCCGCGGTCCGCTGCGCAGCCGTCCCATGGAGGACTGCCTGGCCGAGGCCCGCTGGCTGGCCAACGAGGGCGTGAAGGAACTGGTGCTGGTTGCTCAGGACCCCACCGCCTACGGCGATGACTGGGGCAAGAACAGCATCTGCGAGCTGCTGGACGAGCTGAACAAGATCGAGGGCATCCGCTGGATCCGCATCCTGTATGCCTACCCTGAGCGCATCACCGACGCCTTCATCGCGGCCATGGCCCGCAACGAGAAGGTGGTGCCCTATCTGGACCTGCCCATCCAGCATTGCAACAGCCGGGTGCTCAAGGCCATGAACCGCAAGGGCGATCGTCAGGTGGTGGAAAGCGCCATCCAGCGGCTGCGTCAGGCCATTCCCGGCATCACCCTGCGCACCACTCTGATCGCGGGTTACCCCGGCGAGACCGAGGAGGAGTTCGAGGAGCTGTGTCAGTTCGTGAAGGACACCGCCTTTGAGCGGCTGGGCTGCTTTGCCTTCAGCCCCGAGGAGGACACTGTGGCTGCCTCCATGCCGGACCAGCTGCCGGAGGAGGAGAAGCAGCGCCGGGCCGATATCATCATGCGCGCCCAAGCCAACATCAGCGCCGCCAAGCTGGAGGAGAAGGTGGGCAAGACCCTCATCGTGATCTGCGACGGCATCGACGAGGAGAGCGGCCTGTACCTGTGCCGCAGCGAGGCGGATGCCCCGGAGATCGACGGCAACGTGTGCGTTTCCAGCGAGGACTCGATGTATCCCGGCGAGTTCTATCAGGTGTACATCGAGGAAAGCGATATGTACGATCTGTACGGCTATGTAGTGGAGGATGAGAAGGATGAATCTGCCCAATAAGCTTACCCTGGCCCGCATCGTGCTGGTGCCGGTGTTTATGGTACTGGCTCAGATGAGCCAGTACGGCACCTCCAGCTTTGACCCCGTCTGGTATCTGGCGGCGGGTGTGGTGTTCGCGGTGGCCAGCTTCACCGATTTTCTGGACGGCTACCTGGCCCGCAAGTGGAACCTGGTGACCGACTTCGGCAAATTTGCCGACCCCCTGGCCGACAAGCTGCTCACCACTGTGGCCTTCCTGTACATGATGCGGGACGGCGTGTGCAGCATCTGGGTGGTGGCCATCATCCTGGCCCGGGAGTTTGCCGTGGCCGGTGTGCGCATGGTGGCGGCTTCCTCCAATCATGTGATCGCGGCCAACATGTGGGGCAAGGTGAAAACCGTGCTGCAGATGCTCACGATCCTGTTCTACTATTTTGCGGCGGCCTTCTCCAGCGGCGGCGATATCATGGCGGTAGGCCTGATCTCCATGGTGCTGTGCTGGGCGGTGGCGCTGGTGACCCTGCTCTCCGGCGGCATCTACCTGTGGCAGAACCGGGAATGCTTTATGAACGCCAAGTGATTCCGCTGTTTTCATTGTAAAAAAGAAAAAGGACCTGCCTTCCTGCTGGAAGGCGGGTCCTTTTTTGTGTCAAAAACAGGATTACAGGTGGCGGATGGCCAGTGCGTTTGCGGTCAGGTCCTTGT
>NZ_JAGHKE010000057.1:0-30834 GCF_017889395.1 Allofournierella sp.
ATCAGGATGATGCCCACCGGGTTGCCCAGGCGCATGGAGTCGCTGATCTTGGACAGGGGATACATGACCATCTGGAAGGGAACCACCATGGAGATGAGGCAGAGCATGTAGATGGCCCTGGTGTACCAGGTGTGGACCCGACTGATGTACCAGGCGCACATGGAGGTGCACAGCAGAATCACCAGCACGCTGGCCACCGTGATGAACAGGCTGTAGCCGAAGGCGCTGAAGAAGCCGGTCTTGCGCAGGCCCTCCACGTAGTTTTCCAGCCCCACGAAGGTCTTTTCATCGGGCAGCGAGAAGGGCATCCGGTTGATGTAGGCCTTTTTCTTGAAGCTGTTCATGAAGATCATCAGGATGGGCGAGATGTAAACAAGACTTACGACGGAAAAAACCAGGGTATAGAGCCATCCGAATTTCGACTTGTCGTTCATTACTGCTGCACCTCCTTTGCTCGGGTCAGGCGGTTCTGAGCCAGTGCCAGGATCGCCACCAGAATGGTAAAGATCACAGCCTTGGCCTGGCCGACGCCCTCCCAGCCGTTGCGGCCGTAGAAGGTGTTCACGATGTTCAGCGCCAGCATCTCGGTCATATCCGAGGGCTGGCCGTTGTTGAGGGCCAGGTTCTGGTCATACAGCTTGAATCCGTTGGTCAGGGTCAGGAAGGTGCAGATGGTGATGGAGGGCATGCTCATGGGCAGGGTGATGCGCCACAGGCACTGGCGGGAGTTGGCACCGTCGATGCGGGCCGCCTCGTACAGATCGCCCGGAATGCTCTGCAGCCCGGCGATGTAGATGATCATCATGTAGCCCACCTGCTGCCAGCACATCAGGATGACCAGGCCCCAGAAGCCATAGGAGGCGCTGTAAGTAAGGGTGCGGCCGAACAGACCAAAGATACCATTCAGAATCAGCTGCCAGGTATAGCCCAGCACGATACCGCCGATCAGGTTGGGCATGAAGAACACGCCGCGGAAGATGTTGGTGCCCTTAAAGCTTTTGGTGAGCAGCAGCGCCACCGCGAAGGCCAGCACATTGATCAGGATCACCGTGACCACCGTGAACAGGGCAGTGAACCACAGCGAATGCAGGAAGGTGGGATCGGACCAGATACGTCCGTAGTTTTTCAGACCCACGAACCGGGCATCCGCAATGGTGGTGAATTCACAGAACGAAAGATAGACACCCTCGATGAAGGGGACGATAAAGCCGATGACAAAAGCCAGCAGGGTGGGCAGCGCGAAGATAGGGAAGTATTTTTTGACCGCGCGTTCCATAAACAGTTTCCCTCCTTATTGTGATGGGTGAAGTTCGGATGAGGCCCGTCTGGGGGCCGTCATGCCCGCCGGTCCGCCCCCCGCAGGGGCGGTGCCGCGCCGGCCGGGGGCAGACCGGCAGGTATGCGCAACAAACCGGGAAAGGGGCGGGCAGAACCTGCCCGCCCCTTCGGTTTTACAGATATGACTCAGATTCCGGGTGCTCAGCCGTTGGCTGCTGCGTACTCGGTGGCCCAGCCGTCCACAAAGGCGGTCTGCACGCCGCTCCAGTCGCCGGTGCCCTGCGCGTACTCCAGCAGAGCAGCGCCCACGCCGTTCTTCCACTCTTCGGAGGGCATGGTGGTGAAGCACCAGTCCACAGTCTTGTGACCGGCGGCCACGTCCTCGTTGGCGGCCAGAACCAGCGGATTCTCAGGCAGGTATTCATCGGTGAAGCCGGTGAACGGGCAGACAAAGCCCATGTCCTTCATACCGGTCTTGCCGGTCTCGCTGGTGATGCACCATTCCACAAAATCGATAGTGGCCTGGATGTCTTCCTCGCTGGCCTTGGCGTTGATGCACCAGTAGTTCTCGGAACCGGTGCACAGGCCCTGGTTCTCTTCGCCCTCAGCGCCGATGTAGATGGGCATCATACCCATATCCTCGTCGGCCACTTCGTAGCCGGTCACCTGGCCATAGCCCCAGGTACCGTTCTGGTAGAATACGGCTTCGCCCATGGCGAACTCGGCGGCTGCATCGTCACCGGTCTTGGAGCCGATCATAGCAGGCTCACAGGTGGCGTTGTTGATGTACAGATCCCAGACATTCTTGTAGTTGTCCAGGTAGGTGCCCTTGATGGCCTCGGTGGAGGTGATGCCGTCGGCCTGATACTCGTAGTAAACGGGCAGGTTGGCCAGATGGGTCTTGAAGCGCCAGTCGGAAGAGGAGTCCATGCCGGCGCTGGTGAAGGCGGCAAAGCCCAGGTCATCCTTATGGGCGGTGATATCCTCGGCCACAGCCTTCAGGGTATCGAAGTTGTTGATCTCGGCAGCATCCTCGATCACCGCGTAATCCTTGGCGATGTACTCGTTCAGCAGAGCCTTGTTGTAGATCAGGCCGTAGGTCTCGATCACGTAGGCCACGCCGGCGACCTTGTCGCCATCCTTCAGAGCGAAGGAATCGCTGGTCAGCTGCTTACACAGCTCGGTGTCGGACAGGTCATAGCAGTAGTCCTTCCAGGCGGCCAGGCCAACGGGGCCGTTCACCTGGAACAGGGTGGGGGCGTCGGTCTTGGCCATATCGGCCTTCAGGGTGGACTCATAGGTACCGGAGGCAGCGGTGACCACGTCCACGGGAACGCCGGTCTCCTCGGTGTACTTGGCTGCCAGCTCCACCCACTGGTCGGCCTGTTCGGGCTTGAAGTTCAGGTAATAGACCCTACCGCCGGAAGCGTTTCCGGTGGTGGAGGCTGCACCGGTGGAGGTGCTGCCGCTGGTTTGAGAGGTGGTCGTTCCGGAGCCGCCGCAGGCCACAAAGCTCAGCGCCATGGCCGCTGCAAGCACAAGTGCAAGTGCCTTTTTCATAATGTGTTTCTCCTTTTTTGATGTTAGATGGTTGACGATTGAAGGGCGGGCCATTCCCGCCCGGAATACAAATTTATCTGCGCTCGGCCACCGATTCACCGAACACCAGCTCCGCCTCCAGCATCCGGGTGCGGGCGGGCTGATTTTTCTCGATGCAGCCCAGCAGCAGCTCCACGCTGGTCTGGGCAATGCGATCGGAGGGCTGCCGCATGGTGCACAGCCGCGGGGTGTAGAAGTTTGCCAGCTCCACCCCGTCGAAGCCGATCACCGACACATCCTCCGGCACCCGCAGCCCATGGTCACGCAGCGCCCGGATGGCGCCGATGGCGGTGGTGTCGCTCATGGCGAACACCGCCTGGGGTTTCTGTCCCTCCTTCAGCCAGGCATCCATAGCCTGGTAGGCGGCTTCAAAGCTGAAGCTGGTCCGCAGATAGCGGCGAGGCGCCAATTCCATGCCGTGTGCGGTGAAGCTGTCGTTGCAGCCCTGCAGGCGCTTATAGCTGGGGTTGCTGTGAGCGGGGTCCGCGCCCAGGATCAGAATGTCCCTGTGGCCGTTGGCCAGCAGATGGTCGATGGCCGCCGCGCCTGCCTTGCGGTCATCCACGCCCACCATGGAGAGATTGGGGAAGTCCAGCTCTTCGCTGACCACTGTGGCCAGCACACAGGGCAGGTGAATATCCGCAAAGCCCTTGCGGAAGTGTTCGGCACTGCCGCCCAGGAAGATGATTCCTCTGGGTTTTAACTCCCGGCTCAGCTGCCGGGCCAGCACCACCTCGTCGCCGTCCTCGTCCAGATACTGGACCACGCCGTCGTACCCGTCCCGGCTCACCAGCTGCTGCAGCTGAACCAGCATGCCGGCAAAGAACATGTTGGCGGTGCTTTTGACCACAAACACGATGCTTTTTGCCTCGGTCTGCTTGAGCTTGCGGGCGTTGGCATTGGGCACAAAGCCCCGGGCCTCCACCACCTGGCGGATGCGGGCCTTGGCCTCCTCGCTCACGTCCGGGTGGTCGTTCAGCGCGCGGGAAACGGTGCTGATGGCATAGCCGCTTTCCCGGGCAATGTCCTTGATGGTCATGCGCGCCGTCCTCCTCCGCAATTACTCGAAACGTTGCCGGAAACGTTTCCGACGCTTATATTATATGCTCGTTTTTTTGTACTTTCAATGGTTTTTCGTTACTTTCATCGATATATGCACCAGTTTGTTGAAAGTTTTGTGCGCTTTGTATGTATTTTCCCAAAAATTCCCGGAAACGTTTCCGAACATTTCACACAAACAGCTCTGTCTCTGTTTGTAATCCGGCGAAAAATATGATACAAATAAAGGCAGAAGAATCAGGGCGCAGGTGCGCCCGCATGCACAATAAAAAGGAGCGATGATTCACCATGGGTCTTTTCCACCCCAACTACAACGCCCCCGGTCCCGGTGTTCGCAAGGACGAGCCCCGCAAAAAGGGTGCGGCCCGCTTTTTTGAAATCCTGGGCCGCGATTCCGGCGACCTCTTCAAGGCCAACCTGCTGTGCACGATCTGCTTTGTACCCGCCGTGGCACTGATCTTCCTGGGTATTCTGGGTCAGGCGGTGCTGGTATCAGCCGCGGGCGGTATTCTGGGCGGCATCCTGCTGGGCCCCTGCTACGCCGGCCTGCACGACACCATCCTGCGCGCTTTGCGGGATGAGCCGGGCTACTGGTGGCATACCTACAAAAAAGCCTTCCGCCACAACTGGAAGCAAAGCCTGATTCCGGGCGCTATCCTCGGCTTTCTTCTGGCCAGCCAGCTCTTTATGAGCTACTTTTTGCTCCTGGGCGGGCAGCTCGATGTGGCCAGCGCCGTGCTGATCTGCATGAGCGTACTGCTCACCGCCATGATCTTCCCCTTCCTGTTCAGCCAGCTGGTGCTGATGGAGCTGTCGCTGCCTCAGCTGTTCCGAAACAGCCTGTTCCTGGCCCTTTCCCACGCGCCCCGCAGCATCTGCGCCGCACTGGTTCAGATCGTCTACTGGGTGCTCATTCTCTCGTTCCTGCCTTACACCGCCCTGTGGGTGCTGCTGTTCGGCTTTGCCCTGATCGAGTTGATCACACTGATGATCATCTACCCGGTGCTGGACAAATGCTTCAATCTGGAGGAGCGCTTCCGCCAGCAGCAGGCCCAGCGCGACGCGGAAAACCGCGGAGAATAATCATATCCCTGAAAAGCCCCGATCGTTTTGATCGGGGCTTTTTTCTCTTCCGGACACCCCCTTGCAAACAATTTGCCGCTGTGATACAATAAAGCAAATTTCCGGGTCAATTCGCCCCGCATCAGGAGAATCTGTCTATGAACCGTCCCATCTAAACATATCTCACAGGCGTAACGGCCGCTTTGTGCAACTGTGCAAAGCGGTGTTTGCTGTGCGGTATTTTCAGACAAAGGACGGTTTTTTGTTATTATGAAAAGCAAACGGAACATCCGGCTGATGTATGCCATTACCCTGTTGCAGGGCATGGTGTTCTACGGGCCGATCGCCACCCTGTACCGTCAGGCGGCGGGGGTGAGCGTTTTTCAGATCACCCTGATCGAGAGCATCTCGCTGGCGCTGGCGCTGGCGCTGGAGGTGCCCTGGGGCATTCTGGCCGACCGGATCGGCTATCGCCGGTCCATGATTGTATGCTGCGGGCTGTATTTTCTTTCCAAAATCGTGTTCTGGCAGGCCAGTGGCTTCGGCGGTTTTCTGGCCGAGCGGCTGATGCTCAGCGTGGTCTGCGCCGGGCTTTCCGGCCTGGATGTAAGCATCCTGTATCTTTCCTGCCCGGAAGAGGAAAGTCACCGGGTCTTCGGCATCTACAACAATCTGGGCATGGCCGGGCTGTTGACTGCCAGCGCCGTATATGCGGTGTTCGTGGGCGAAAATTACCGGCTGGCGGGCCTGCTCACCGTGTTCAGCTACGGAGCCGCGGCGGTACTGGCGCTCTTTCTGCGGGAGGTGCATCCCAGCCAGGCGAGAACCGCCAGCCACCAGCTGGCGGATTTCGCCGCGCTGCTGAAACAGCTGGCACGCAGCCCCCGGCTGCTGCTTCTGGTGCTGGCGGCGGCATTTTTGAACGAGGCGCACCAGACCATCACCACCTTTTTGAATCAGGTGCAATATACCAGGGCCGGACTTTCGGCCAGCGCCATCGCCGTGGTCTATGTGGTCATGACGCTGCTGGGCCTGTGCGGCGGGTTTTCCGCCCGGCTCACCGGCTGGCTGGGGGAGCGGCGCACCGGCGGGCTTCTGCTGGGCCTGGCGGCTGCCGCCTGCCTGGCGCTGACGCTGACGCAGGGACCACTGGTTTCGGTGGCGGCAATTTTACTGCTGCGGGTCTGCCACAGCCTGTTCACCCCCTTGCAGACCACGCTGCAGAACCGGCAGGTGACCACCGGCGACCGGGCCACCGCGCTGAGCCTGAATGCGCTGCTCATGGACACAGTGGCCGTGTTCACCAATCTGGTATTCGGCCGGGCAGCGGATGTATTTCTGCCGCTGGCCATGGGCTTCGGCTTCGCGCTCTGCTTCGCCGGACTGGTGCTGTATCTGTCCAGCAGCCGCCCGAAAACCGGCCGTCTCCAATAATCAAAAAAGCAACCGCCCGCGCGGGATTCCGGCATAAACCGGGCCCGCGCGGGCGGTTTTTGTTTACGTTATGCGAAGGGAGCGCTTATTGTTCGTTTTTGCCGCGGCGGCGGAGGAGTTCCATCGCTGCCAGGCTTGCGGCAGCGGTAACCGCCACTGCAAACGCGGCCAGCATTCCGGCATCGCCGGTTTTGGGGCTGCTGCCTTCCGAAACCACCGGCACCGGAGTAGCCGCCGGAGCGGTGGTGCCGCTTCCGTTTTCGCTGCTCTCACCAGAATCGGTCTTCTGCTCAACCCAGCCCAGACCGATGGGAGAAAGGCTCTTCACCACAAAGCGGATACCGGTCTCGGTCTCGTATACCTGGAGCGTTTCCACATCACCGGGCTTGGAATCGCCCTGTGCGGTGGTGAACATATGGGTCACCACAAAGTCGTGGGTCTTGCTGCTGGTTCCGTCCGGGTAGGGCAGCTCCACCACCACGCCGTCGGCAGGGAAGTTCTCATCCGAAACAGGAATCCACTGGCCCTGGCTGTCCTTGGTCATCAGGGTGATGTCGTAGACCTTCATGGCGTCGGACTTGAGGCCGGACAGCACGCTCGCCGCCACCCGGTAAAGCTCGGCAATGATTTTTTCCGGGGTATTGAAGGCGGTGTTCTTCAGGCCGTCGGGCACGCTGGTGATACCGGGCTGAATGCTCAGTCCCTGCTCGCCGGGGGTCGGCTCCGGGGTGGGCTGGGGCTTCTCGGTGGGCTGCGGCTGAGCCTGTTTCACAGTGATGGCCAGCTGCACGCTCATGCCCTGCCAGCTCACGGTGATCACATCGTCGTTTACGGTCAGTGCGCCGCTGGGTGCCCAGGTGTAATCGGTCACCTGCTTGGAGGAGCCGTCGCTGTAAGCAGCGGTGATCTCCATACCGGCGGGATCGAAGCACTCGCCCTCCTCATACACCGTTTTTGCAGGCTGCGCAGTCACAGTGATGCCGGTAAGAACGGGCTCCGCGGGAGCGTCGCTCACATTCACCCAAACGGGGTTTGCGTAGAAGCTCAGATGGCTGTAGTTGTAGTCGTTGATGTAGTCAAAGCGGGCAGGACGGTCATTGGTCACCTCCCGCTCGTGGGTGACGGGGTCACCGTTGGCATCCACCTCGCTGCTGGACAGACCGCGTACACGGAAGTACATGTCCGCATCCGCCTGGGTGGTGTAGGTGAGGGTGTAGTAGCCATCCTCGCCCAGTGCCTTTTCCAGCTCGGCCTTGTCAAAGCTCTTTACGATGCTGGCGTCGGTGTTGGCCGTGCTGGAGTAGTCCTCCTGCGCCACCTTTCCGGTCACATGACCCATGATCAGGTCCACATGGTCCAGATCAGGGGTGTTGTCCACCTGGATGCCGGTGTCGGTGCCGAACAGGCTCTCGTAGTTGTTGTGCTCGGGGACCTTGAAGCGGATGGTCACGGTCACATCCTGGCCCTCGTACACATCCAGATCCTGGCCCATGGCGGCGCTGCTGCCGGCACCGGAAACCGTGAAGCTCAGGTCCGAAATCAGCTCGCCGTTCACCGCGTAGCTGTTGCCGGAGCGCATGCCCTCAACCACATCACTGAAGGCAAACTGCTGGTCCTCGCCGGGCTCCACCCAGGTCCAGTTGCGGGAGAACTCGCTGGCCCAGTAGCCGCTGGAATACTGCTCGTTGGAGCTGATCTTGAAGTGGAAGTCGGAGTTGGTGAAGTTGTAGAAGCGGCGGCCCTCAGACAGCAGGGCATCCCACACGCCGCCAGTCACGGCGATCATCTCGTCTGCACCGGCGCGAATGTCGTCGGCGGGCAGCTCACAGGAGGGGTCCAGCTGGTTACCGGGCATGCCCTCAAAGCCAAACACCACATCGGGTGCGATGTCGTTCATCACGCGCAGATTCTCGATGGTCACCTCGCCGTTATCCACCACATCGTTGCCGTTGTTGTGGCGGGAGGGATGGTTGGGCAGAATGAAGCTGTCCGGGTAATTTTCGGCCACCCACTGCACCGCTGCATAGGTGTCGTTCACATCGCTCTTATCGTTCTGACGGGGACCGTACAGGGCCTCCTCATCGCCGAAGAAGCGGTCGGCGCTGGTGTCGTAGCTGAACAGCCACTCAAATTCCCGGATACCCTGGAAGGGAACCGTACCGGTTTCATCCAGCAGAGCCACGCTGGCGTGGTCCAGATTCATCATATCCCATTCAAAGCCGGAATAGATCAGCTTATCCTGGTACTTACCCTGGGCGCGCAGAGATTCGATTTCCCGCTGCTGGGCGCCAATGGCGCTCCAGCGGGCAGTCTCATTTGCGGTGCCGTCCGGGTTGCGGGGGGAGTTGCGCAGATGGTCGGCCAGCATGAAGTAGTCGAAGGCCTCGCCATACTGGATATTATCCACCTTGGCCTCAGCAGGCATTTCCTCCAGATCTTCACGGAATGCCGCATTCAGGGCATTTTCCACCGTGATGTAGGGCTCGGAGGCATCGCTGGACTGGATGCTGTGGCTGTGGTATTCGCCGGTCATCCATTTGCCCTCGGTCTGAGCCTCGGGCTCCTCCTTGGCCATACCGGCAAAGCGGGTCTCGAAATCGATGGCGATCTCGCCCTCGTTGCCGGGGCCGGTGAGGAAGTTCACATCAAAGAAGCTCTTTTCGCTCTCGTCCAGGCTGGCGGCATAGGGGGAGTAGATGGAGTAGTAGATCTTGTCCGCGTCCTCGTCAAACTCCAGATAGCGCAGCCAGCCGTTGCCGCCGTTGTAGGCAAACTGCAGGTCCGTGAGGATGGAGATCACATCCTGGCCCGCATCGTTCTGCAGCACCTCCACGCCGGAGCCGTGGCTGTGACCGCCGACCATCATGAAGACCTGGGGATACCTTTTCACGATATCCCACAGCTTCTGCCCCTCGCTGCTCAGCTTGATGGCGCTGGGCTGGGTGTCGGAGCAGTTCTGAATGTCGTGCCGGGTCACGATGGTGGGGCAGTTGGGGTACTTCTGCAGCATGGATTCAAACCATTCCAGCTCGCCGCTGGTGGGGTTCCAGCTGGTCTTGCCGCCCTCGCAGGCCAGCGAGATGATCATGTAGGTATAGCTGCCTGCATCCACGAACATGGCGCCGCTCCAGGCCTTGGGGGTCAGATAGGAGCTGGTGAGCGCCATATATTCCTTGCTGTCCTGGCCGAAGTAGTGCCAGTAGCTGGAGCCGTTGCCCGCCCAGTTATCGTGGTTGCCGGGCTGCACCAGGAACTTCATGCCCGCCTCGGGCAGCTGATAGAAGATGTCCTTGGCGTTGTTGTACTGCACGGCATCGCCGGAATCATCCACCACGTCGCCCAGGTGAACCACTGCCTCGATGTTCAGCGCGTCCGCGCTTGCGATCAGCTCGTCCACCGTGGCATCCATCACATCCGGGCGGTACTCCACGGTGTTCTGTGTGTCCGGCATCAGCACGATGTTGTAGTTGTCCTCATCGCGCAGCTGGTAGGTGGCATTGCTGCCGAACTCGCCCACATAGTCTTCGGGATTGGGCACCAGCCAGTCGCTCTTTTCCAGAGCGGCACCAGTGATGCGGATCTCCTGCAGGCTGCCCTGGAGGAATTTGTCCAGGCCGTTCCACCAGCTGGAGCCGATGCGGAACCGGCCGTCGGCAGGGTCGGCATACATGCCGTCCATGGCGTCGTTCACATAGTCACGGAAGGCCTCGCAGCCGTTCACGTAGGTGGCGATCTCGCTGCCGTCGGACACGATGGCGATGTGGTACCACACGCCGCCCTCGTCCATGCTCACGGACCAGGCCGCGCTGGACATGGAGTGGTTGCCGTCCGCATTGCCGGTGATGAACTGGATCTCCTTGCAGTTGGAGATGGAGGCATACATGGTGCCCTGCTCACCCTCCGGGTTGCCGCCGTTCTGACCCTGCCGGGCGATCAGGCTCATCCAGGAATCCGCGGCAGTCCAGTCCTCGGGGAAGTAATAGAGGAACTCCATGGTGTAGCCCTCTTCAAACTCCTGGCTGTTGATGGGAGCTCCGTTCACGGTGATAAAGTCCACGCCGGTCTTTGCGGCGCTGTCGCCGTTGAAGACCATGCTGCCGCCCTGGCCGGTCATGCTGTTGCCGGAGAAGCTCAGGTACTGGGTCCAGTCGGCGGAGCCGTAGGTTTCCATCCGCAGGTCGTTGCCGTTGCCGCTCTGGTCCTTCAGCACCAGGTCGCCGCCCGCAATGCTGCCGGAGGCCACACTGCTCTCGTCAAATTTCCAGTCCGCAGCCACCGGCAGCTCGCTCGCCTTGGTCTGGCTGGCCTGTATCGGCAGCTCGGTAGGCGCGGGAGTCTCGGTGGGTACAGGGGCTTCCGTGGCCACCGGCGCTGCGGTGGGCGCGGGAGTTTCGGTCACTGCGGGTGTCTCGGTCGCCGCAGGGGTTTCGGTCGCTACAGGGGTTTCGGTGGGCACCGGTGTCTCCTCAGCCGGGGCTTCGGTTTCCGCCGGGGTCTCGGTAGCCATGGGAGCCTGGGTGCTCTCCGGGGCCGGGGTGCCGACCGCCGGGGCGCTGGGAGCCATGCCGGAAGTCGGCTCCTGTGCAGATGCGCCGGGCAGCACGCTCAGCAGCATCAGGCCCGCCAGAACAGCCGCGCTGCAGCGGCGGGCAAGGTTTTTGATCCATCTGTGATGCATCATGTTCCTCCTTATGATCGGTGTGCTTCGATTCGCTGTTTTTTCATCGTCCTTTGTCGGAGCAGATATAGTTTATCTTTCCTGCGTTTTTTGCTCTATCACATTTTCAGCAAATTTCTGTAAAGAAAACCGAACATCGTTTCAGCAAACCGCTTTATCAGCCGCGTGCTTCAGCGCTCTGATTTATACATTTTTTCACTCTCATCAACATTTCGCCACTTTTTCGGTGGACGCCGCACTATTTTTTTATTTATATTTTTTCTATTGATGTAAAAAAACCGGGAAAGACCGCTGGTCTTTCCCGGTTTCCATTTGTTGTGATTATACCCGGTGCACGCACTTGCCGCCCACATAGACGGCCTTCACCGGAATGCTCTGGATGGCGGAGGGCTCGGTGGTGAAGGGGTCCTGCCCCAGCACCACAAAATCCGCCAGATAGCCCGGAGCGATGCGCCCCTTCTCGTTCTCCTCAAAGGAGGCATGCGCCGCGTGGATGGTGTAGCTGTCGATGGCCTGCTGCACCGTGAAGGCCTCCTCCGGGCGGTAGGGACCTGCGTCGCCCTTCAGGGTGCTGCGGGTCACGGCGCACTGGATGCAGGCCAGCGCCCGGGGCAGCTCCACCGGGCAGTCGGTGCCGCTGGACACCCAGACCCCCGCGTCCATCAGGGTGCGGAAGGCGTAGCTGGTGGAGGCCAGCTCCTCGCCCACCCGGTCGGTGACCATGTGGATGTCATAATCCAGGAAGATGGGCTGGGCATACACATGCAGGCCCATCTCCTCGATCTTTTTCAGCTGGTCGGGGCGGGTGATCTGGCAGTGCACCACACCATGGCGGTGGTCCGCCCGGGGATGCTCCGCCAGCGCTTTCTCGTAGGCTTCCAGCACCCGGTCCAGGATGCCGTCGCCGATGGTGTGCACCGCCACCTGCATGCCGTGTTCGTTGGCGCAGCCAACCAGATCGTCAAACTGCTGCTGGGTGTAGATGGCGATGCCCCGGTAGCCGGGCTTGTCCGCGTAATCCCGGCTCAGGTAGGCGCTGCGGGCGCCCAGAGAACCATCGCCCAGAATCTTCAGCGGGCCCACCTTGACCCACTCGTCGCCCCAGCCGGTGTTGTAGCCCTCGGCAAAGAACTCCTCCAGCGCCTTCACGCTGGTGAGCTGGGCCTGCTGGTACATACGCACGGTCATCTTGCCCTCGGCCTCCAGCTGGGCGTAGGCCTCCATCACCTCCCGCCAGTCCACGGTGGCGAAGGCGTCGAAGTCGTCGGTCTGGCAGGAGGTCACGCCATAGGCGTTCAGGTGCTTCTGGGCATCCAGCAGCATGGTCTTCAGATCCTCCACGCTGGGCTTGGGCAGCTTGGAATACACCAGCTCCATGCCGTTTTCCCGGAATACACCGTTGGGCTGGCCGTCCGGCCCGAGCTCAAAGCAGCCGCCCTCCGGCTGGGGGGTGGCGGCGGTGACGCCGATCATCTCCAGCGCCTTGGTGTTCACCACGCAGGTGTGGCCGCAGGTGCGCACGATGCACACCGGATGCTCCCGGCTCACCTGGTCCAGGTCCTGCCGGGTGGGGAAGCGCTGCTCGTCGGTGAAGTAGTCGTGATTCCAGCCGCGGCCCCGCACCCACTGACCGGGCGCAAAGTTCTTTTCCTTCAAAAAGGCGCGCATGGTGTCCAGCACTTCGGCCAGAGAACCGGTGTGGCTGGACAGGTCCGCCACCTGCAGCGCGTAGCCGTAGTTGAGCAGGTGCATGTGGGAATCGTTGAAGCCCGCGCAGACAAAGGCCCCCTCCAGATCCACCACCTGAGCGTCCGGTCCGGCCGCCAGCCGGGCCTGCTCCGCGCCGCCCGCAAACACAAACCGGCCGTCCTCCACCACAAAGGCCTCGGTCAGGGGCAGCTGGCCGGCGTAGACCCGTCCGTTTTCATAAAGAGTACGCATAAAAAGTTCCTCCATTGGTCAAAAGCCGGGGCCCTTTTCAGAAAGGCCCCGGCCTGCATTGCTCTGCGTTTGATTATTTCCGGGCAGCCTTTTCCTTTTCCAGAGCTGCCTTCACTTCGGGCTTATCCTCGTAGAAGATGGCCATGTTCGGGTCCACCTGACCGATGTGCATGTAGCGGGCCTTGTAGTCCTTGAGCAGCTTGAAGTACTGGCCGGACAGAATCAGGATCACCGCCACGTTTACGAAGGTGGGGATGCCGCTGGTGATGTCCACCAGGGTCCAGATGCTCAGATCGCCCACATAGATCAGATAGAGGGCCAGCAGGAAGGGGGGCACCGCGTAGAAGTACTTGAACATGAGCAGCAGGTACTTCTTGACCTGGGGATGGTTCTTGGCCAGATGGCGCAGCACCACTTCGTAGTAGGCATACCAGCCGCCGGAGGTGGTGACCGAGAACACCACCATGATAAGGGTCAGGATCACGGTGCCGAACACACCGAAGTTATGGGTGAATACATTCAGCGCCAGGGTGGCGTTGGTGGCACCACTGGTCCACTCGCCGGAAACCAGCACGGTGAGGGCGGTGATGGTGCAGACCACGAAGGTGTCCACAAACACCTCAAAGGAGCCCCACAGACCCTGCTCTACCGGGTGGCGGGTCTGGCTGGAGGCGTGGATCATGGGGCTGCTGCCCCAGCCGGCCTCGTTGGAGTATACGCTGCGAGCCATACCGGTGGAGATCACCTTGGACACGCTGGCACCCGCGAAGCCGCCCAGCGCGGCAGAGCCGGTGAAGGCCTCGCCGAAGATGGCGCCCAGGGTGGGCAGCAGGTTGTCCAGATGCATGAGGATAACGATGATGCCCAGGATCAGGTAGGACAGGCTCATGATGGGAACCAGCTTGGTGAGGATCTGGCCCAGCTTTTTCACGCCGCCCCAGATCATGAAGTACAGAATCAGCACGATGATCAGCGCCGCGATGGCCTGGGGAATGCCCAGAGACTGGGCCACCACCTCAGAGGTGGTGAAGGTGGAAGCGCTGATGAAGAAGGTGGAGAAGATGCCGATACCGAACACAAAGGCCAGCGGCAGCCACAGCTTGCCCCAGTGACGCTCCTCGCCAAGGCCCCGCTCCATATAATAGGTGGGGCCGCCGTAGGGCACGCCGTTTTCATCGGTGCGGCGGTAGTACACCGCCAGGGTCACCTCCACCTGCTTGATGAGCATGCCCAGGAAGGCGGTGAGCCACATCCAGAACACCGCACCGGGGCCGCCGGTGGTCACAGCGGTGGCCACGCCCGCGATGTTGCCGAAGCCCACCGAGCCGCCCACGGCGGTGGCGATGGCTTCGTAGGGGGTGAGCAGGCCCTTTTCATCGGCGCTCTCATCGGTGCGGTGGAACAGCCGGCCCAGGGTACGGCTGAATATATAGCCCAGGTGACGCACCTGGAAGAACTTGGTGCGCAGGGTGAAGTACACGCCGGTGACGATCATCAGAATGATCAGCGGCGGGCCCCAGATGATGTTGTTCAGGGCATTCAGAAAGTTCGACATGATGTTGTGATTCCTCCTTTGTATTCCATCGGATACCATCACAACCACCCGTCACGTCCCGACCATGCCGCAAAAAAAGAGGGGCCGCGACGCCGGAATTTGCATCGCCGCCCCCCTGTGAAAGAACGGAACAAACCCCCAATAGCGCCACCACTTTGTTCAAGTGAGAGTGCGCCGCCCACTGGACGGCACCCCAACAAACACCCCGCTGCCGCGCGGAAATCTGTTTCGGCAAACCGCCTCTTCCCGCAAAGATCTTTGGCCGGCAGGCCTCCCTTTGCGGTACCATACGGTTTGCGCCTCTATTGTGTGGTATTCAATTTCCTTTCCTATCATAAAACGGCGGTGTCGGGTTGTCAACCTGATTTTTCTTATTTTTATTCATCTTTTGTGCATTTTCAGCCGTTTTGCTCAGCGGGAGACCGGGTCCGGCTGTTTGGCCTGATAGGTCCAAGGGCCTTCCGGCGTCTGGGCGGTGAAAACGGCGCACCAGTCGTACCCGTTCACGCCGGTGGGTTCCTGGGTCAGGCATACAGAAAGCCCACGCCGTCCATCTGCGCATCCTCCCAGGGCAGCTCCAGCGCCTGCCAGCTTTCGCCTCGGTCCGGGCTGTAGACGATCACCGGCAGATTCCCGCCCAGCACAAAGCCCACCGGGCCGTCTGTCTGCGGGGAAATATACCAGCTGCTGCGGGTCACGGCGGTGCAGGTTTCGATGCATTCCGCCAGCAGACCCTCAAATCGGCTGGGCAGAGCGTTCCAGTGCTCGCCCCAGTCCCGGGTGTAGAACAGGTGGCCTTCGTTTGTGACCCGGATGTCGGCCTGTTCATACAGCTGCGGATTACCCAGCCAGCGTGCTTCATCCTCCGGGGCAAAGCAGAAGCGGGCGATGCGGGTGCCTGCCCGGTCCTCATCCTCCGCCTGGCGCACGGTGAGCATCCAGGTGGGGGAGCCATCCGCCTTGCCGTATTGCCCCGCCTGGTACAGGGCCAGATCAAAGCCCTCCGGGGCCGCCGTCATGTCCACTACGGTCTGACCGCCCTCCGGGCGCGAAAAGGCGGTGAACTCCACCAGGAGCGGCGTTCCCAAGGCCATCTGCAGATCGTCTTGAGGCAGAGCGCGTAGCCGCTCGGCCACCAGCTCCAGCCGCAGGTTGGGGTTTTCCGAGGTGTCCGCGCCGGATTCGGCATCGCTGTCCATCCGGGTGCCCACATTGTTCACATCCTGATGCAGCCGGCCGGTGACTGCGTTCCATTCCACCCGGTACCCCTGGAGAAGCTGCCCGTCCCGGTAGGCGTACAGATCCGCCTCCATGGTAAGGGGCAGACCGTCCGTGCCCAGAGTCAAAGCCAGAGAATGCAGGTTCCAGCTCAGATTCTCCGCGTCCTCCAGGCCCTGGCGCAGCCATTCCTCCAGCGCATCGGTGAAGGGGCCGAAGCCCTGCTCCATCAGATCGTAGGCTTCCAGCTCCACCCAGCGGGGCTCCGGCGTGGGGGCAGGCTGGGACTCGGACCGGGCCGGGGCGGAAAACAGCTGTTCGATCTGCCACAGCGCCTCGCTGACCTGACCGGCAGCCCGCTCCAGCAGGGTACAGCCGGTGAGGCTGACCGCCAGCAGCAGGCAGAGCGCCGCTGCCATCCATCGCTTCATTCCGTTCATCCCTCCTGTTTGCACATTCATTCGCCTTTATGATACCGCGGGCAGACCACCCCGGCAAGCCCCGAACGATTTGGCAAAATGGAAAAAGCCGGATGCACACCGCAAAGCGTGCATCCGGCTTGATTGGGTTTTATTTCTTGTTTGGGAAACCGGTCGAGTCCGTAAATGGGGGGCAGCGTACCTCGCTGAGGAAAGCCTGGTGCGTTCCCGTTTGCGTACCGAATCCGGTTAACGGTCGAGTCGTTAAATGGGTGCTGGCGTACCTCGCTGAGGAAAGCCCGGTGCGTACCCGTTTGTGTACCGCTTCCCGTTACCGGTCGAGTCGTTAAAAACCGCCGGCGGTGCGGGGGAAGGGCAGAACGTCGCGGATGTTGGGGATACCGGTCAAGTACATGATCAGGCGCTCGAAGCCCAGACCGTAACCGGCATGCTTGGCGCTGCCGAAGCGGCGCAGGTCCATGTACCAGGTGTAGTCGGTGCAATCCATGTCCAGCTCTTCCATGCGGGCCTTCAGCAGCTCGTAGCGCTCCTCACGCTGGCTGCCGCCGATCAGCTCGCCCACGCCGGGCACCAGCATATCGGCCGCGGCAACGGTCTTGCCGTCCTCGTTCTGGCGCATGTAGAAGCTCTTGATCTCCTTGGGATAATCGGTCACGAACACCGGCTTCTTGAAGATCTGCTCGGTGAGGTAACGCTCATGCTCGGTCTGCAGATCGGTACCCCATTCCACCTTGTACTGGAACTGGTCGTTGTGTGCTTTCAGCAGCTCCACCGCGTCGGTGTAGCTGACCCGGGCAAAATCGGCGTTCACCAGAGCGTTCAGACGCTCCAGCAGGCCCTTGTCGAAGAACTGGTTGAAGAACGCCATCTCGTCGGGGCAGTGCTCCAGCACATAGCCGATCACGTACTTCACCATGGCCTCGGCGTTGTCCATGTAATCGGTCAGGTCTGCGAAGGCCAGCTCGGGCTCGATCATCCAGAACTCGGCAGCATGACGGGGGGTGTTGGAATTCTCGGCGCGGAAGGTGGGACCAAAGGTGTAGATCTTACCAAAGGCCAGAGCCATGGCCTCGCCCTCCAGCTGACCGGACACGGTCAGGTTGGTGCTGCGGCCGAAGAAATCCTGGCTGAAATCCACCTTGCCGTCCTCGGTGCGGGGCAGGTTGTTCAGGTCCAGAGTGGTCACGCGGAACATCTCGCCCGCGCCCTCACAGTCGGAGCCGGTGATCAGCGGAGTATGCACATACACAAAGCCGTTCTCCTGGAAGAACTTGTGGATGGCATAGGCCGCGGTGCTGCGCACACGGAAGGCCGCCGCGAAGGTGTTGGTGCGGGGACGCAGATGGGGCATGGTGCGCAGGAACTCCACGCTGTGGCGCTTTTTCTGCAGGGGATAATCCGAGGGGCATACATCCAGCAGCTCCACGCTGTCGGCGTTGATCTCCAGAGGCTGCTTGGCGCCGGGGGTCAGAACCACGCGGCCCACGATCTGCATGCTGGTACCCACGCCGGCCTTAGCCACTTCCTTGTAGTTTTCCAGCTTGGCAGCCTCGAACACGATCTGCAGGTTCTTGAAGCAGGTACCGTCGCTCAGCTCAATAAAGCCGATGTTCTTGGAATCCCGCACGGTCTTGGCCCAGCCGCACACGGTCACGGTGGTGCCGTCCGCCGGGGGTGCGCTGAACAGCGCCTTGATGTCGATGCGTTTCATGTTTTCTCTCCTTTAGCAATGAAAAATCCGGCAGCGATCCCGTCCTTTCTTAGGACGAATCGCTGCCGGATCCGCGGTGCCACCTAACTTGCCGCCTGATCGCGGCCACCTTTCACGCTCAAAAATAAGCGCTGCGGCTTAACGCGCCGCCCACGGCTCACCCTACTGACCGTTGCCCGGCCAGAATCCGGCGGGCAGGCGTTGGGGCTGCAGCTCCAAAGGGTTCGTTCAGCAGGTCCTGTGCGCGCGGCTTGCACCATCCCGCGCTCGCTGGAGCCAGGGCTCCCGCTTACTTTTCTTTTTCTCAGCCATTGTAATTGGTATTTTACCCCCGCCGGTCGGGTTTGTCAACGGCCAAACGCGCCTATTGCCCGCCAAACAGCGCCGCCAGCGCCTGCCCCACCAGCCGGCCGGAATATTTGGCCTGCTCCAGGGTGTTGCCGTGACTGCCGATCTCAATGAGCAGACTGCCGGTGGTCAGGTCCTGGTTGTAATACCGGTAATCAAACAGTACCGGCCGTGTCAGGCCCGGATACCGGCTTTCCATGGCATTCTCCCAGGCGGCGGCAAAGGCCAGGTTCTGCTGAAAGTTGGGCAGGTTGCCCCCGTTGTCCGCCCCGCAGATGATCATCACCTGGGCGGCGGTCTGGCCGTCGATCTCGGCCACCGCGCTCACCCGCTGTCCACTGGCAGGCTCGATGGCATCCCGGTGCACATCCAGCACCACCTTGATGCTGGGATACTGCTCCAGGTAAGCCCGCACGGTTTCATTGCTGCGCTCGTAGCTGCCGTTGTAGGTGGGATAATCGTGAAGGGTGGTGTCGTGCAAAGTCACGATACCCGCCGCGTTCAGCTGGGCGGCAATCTCCTCGCCCACCGCCGCCATGTTCACCGCAAGATCGGTGCTGCGGCAGGTGAAGTTCGGGTCGTACCAGTCCTTCTCCTCCAGCTCGTAGGTCTCGGTGGTGTGGGTGTGCATGATGAGCACCTGGGGCTCGCTGCTGCCCGGCTCAACGGAGAAGGGCAGCCCCCGGGAAGCCGCATCCGCCACCTGGGCGGCGGAAAGGCTGGTGCAGTTTTTGATGGTGCCCGCTCCGCAGGGAATGTACAGCCCGCCCTCGCCCTGTTCATAATGTTCCGTCACGATCTGCCCTGCGTTCTCCGGCCGGGGCTGGGGCTGAGCAGTGGGCTGCGGCACCGGCTGCTCGCTGACAGCGGGCGGCGGCTCGGATGCAGCCGCCTGCTCCGGCGCGGTGCTCTGGGCTGCCGGGGCGGGGGTGGGCTGCGGCGATGGCGCGGCCTCGGCAGCAACAGGCCGGGCGAGCGGTTCCTCCTGCGCCAGCTGACGCACCGCCTCCAGCGCTGCCGCCGGGTCCGCCAGGGCAGCGCCCGCCACCGTAAGGCTTGCGGTCACGCTGGGCGGGCCCAGCTGTCCGGCGGCATTCCAGGCCAGTACGCCCACTCCTGCCGCCAGCGCACCCGCGCCCAACCGGCGCAGCCAGCTCGATCGACCCATGCCGCCGCCCCCTTTCCGTTTTGAGTCCTGCTCAAAGCATATGCACCCGGGCGGGCGGGTTATGCCTTTTCAATTGGCAAGATAGCACAGCTCGGCAATGCTCATCGAGGGCTGCAGCGCCTTGTTGATGGCGGCACTGAGCAGCTCAGCGCCGCTGCGGATCACGCCGTCCAGCTGGCGGCAGGTGAGAATGAGGCCCTTGCCCTTCTCCATGCATCCGTCCGCCTCCATCAGGGTGGGCACCCCCACCGCCAGCACCGGTACCCCCAGCATGGCCCGGGTGATGCAGCGGCCGGAATCCGGCCGGGCAGGGGAAAGGCCGGTGTCACTGATCTGAATGGTGCGCCCCAGCCGGGCCGGGTCGGAGGTGCACAAGCTGTCCACACAGAGGATGGCGGCGGGCTTCAGGGTGCGCACCAGCCCCGCCAGCAGCTGGGCAAGTGGGATGCCGGTGGCCCCGGAGGCCCCCGGGCTTACACACACCACCTCCCGCAGGCTCAGCCCCTCGGCGCGTGCATCCGCGGCCATGCCCCGGGTCACCAGTACCCCCGCGGCGGTGCGGGGGCCCAGCGCGTCCACCGTGACCCGCCGGTTGCCCACGCCCACCACCAGCACCAACCCTGTTGCGGGCAGCATGGCCCGCAGCTCAGCCGCCACCGCACTGATCAGCCGCTCGTCCCGTTTGTCCAGCGCAGCCAGGCTGGGGGTCTCCAGAGTGGAATAGCGCCCCGCAGGGCGGGCCAGCCCCTGCCGGGTGATCTGCACCCTTGTCAGCCGGATGGGCCCGCTGCTGGCGGTGCGCACCTGCACACCGGGAGGCACCGTGCCCTTGCCCGGACGAAACAGCTCGTCGGCCATGTCGGTGTATATGTTCATGCTTGTTCCTCCTTTTTTGCGGCCACGGAGGGAAAATTCTGCCCGCGGCCGGTCTTTTTTCAGTGTTGGCCGGTGATTTTCAAAAAATTCTCCGAAAAAAGTATGAAAAAAGGCTTGCAACGCCCGCTTAAATGTGCTATCATAAATTGCACTGTTATGGGTGACAAGGAGGTGGTACGAATGCCTAACATTAAATCGCAGAAGGATCGTGTCGTTCAGTCCAAGAAGGAAGCCCTTCACAACAAGGCGATTAAGTCCAACCTGAAAACAGTCGTGAAGAAGGCAGACGCTGCCATCGCTGCGAATGCAGCTGATAAGGAAGCCGTCGTTGTTGCTGCTATCTCCGCTATTGATAAGGCTAAGAGCAAGGGTGTACTGCACAAGAACACCGCTTCCCGCAAGATCAGCCGTATGGCGAAGCGCGCTAACAAGGCGAATGCTTGATTTTCGACAAAACAGAAGGGCCAGCTCATTTTGAGCGGGCCTTTTGTTTTTGCTTTTTGCAAAAAATACGCCCGCCGGGAATTCCCGGCGGGCGTATTTTTCTGTTAGAGCAGCTTTTCAATCACTTGTTTTCTTCCTGATTTGTCGTCTCTTCCTCAGCCAGTGCACGGCGGATGGCGAATACTGCGGCTGCAATCAAAAGAATCAACAGCAGAAGCAGCAGCCACCAGGCCCAGCCCTTTTCCTGCTTCTCCGTTTCCGGCACAGGTTCCTGCGTGGGGGTAAGGCTTTGCTCCGGCACGGGCGATGCAGTCGGCTGTACAGTCGGCGCGGCCGTGGGCAGCGGAGTGGGAGATGTTCCTCCGGGGAGAAGGGTCCCTCCGTTTAACGGGGTGGACGGCGGCTGTGCTGCCGGTGGAATAACCGGCACTGCAGTGGGTTTTTGGGGCATTGCAGGCTTTGCTGTGGCTGTGGGCTTCGGTGTGGCCGTAGGCTCGGGCGTAGCTGTGGGCTTCGGTGTGACCGAAGGCTCCGGCGTTGCCGTGGGCTCTGGTGTGGCCGAAGGCTCCGGCGTTGCCGTGGGCTTCGGTGTGGCCGAAGGCTCTGGCGTTGCCGTGGGCTTCGGTGTGGCCGTGGGCTCAGGCGTAGTCGTAGGCTCCGGGGTGGCAGTAGGCAGAGGTGCCCCGGTCCAGTCAAACTGTAAATGCGCGGTCAACGCAGCCCCTTCTTCGGTGTATACATAATCCACTGTGCCTTCGCCTGCGATGTCATACAGCTCATCGCCTTCCAGCCGGGCGCCGGTCATACCGCTGATCTCCTCCAGCTGCAGGGGAAGCCCCAGGCTGGCAAGGTCATAGTGGTCGGCTCCTGCGGGCAGATGGATCGCCACCGGGCGCTGGTTGCTCAGATCGGCCGTGGGGGTGGCTTTGCCCATCTCGATGCCCAGCAGCCGGTTTTCTCCAGCCAGCAGGTCAATCACCTGCGGGTTGCCGCTCAGGTCCAGCTCCTGAATGGGGTTGTCGCCGCAGGCCAGATCGCTCAGCGCCGGATTTCCGCTCACATCCAGGCTGGTCAGCCGGTTTGCGTGGCAATGCAGAATTCGCAGCTCCGGCGCACCGGAGGTTTCCAGCTCACTCAGGCTGTTGTCGTTGCAGAACAGCGTCTGCAGCTTGGGCACCATTGCCAGGTCCAGAGAGGTGAGCGCGTTGTTGTTGCAGTTCAGATATTCCAGGTTCGGGAACTGCTCCAGCCCCTGCAGGGATGCAATCCCCCGGTTGCGTATGTCCATGCGAACTACCTGTTCCCGCTCCGCGGCGGACAGTCCGCCGCTGGAATCGGTATCCAGGCTGCTCACGTACTTCAAAAAAGCCGGGTCGGGAAAAATCGAGGCATCCAGCGGCACCTCGCCCTGCACTGCGGAAAGGGACGATGCGTCGGCCGGCTGCACACTTTCTTCGGATGCCGCTCCGGCGGGAACAGCCAGCAGCGCCGCCGCCATGGCCAGCGCCGCGATCCGGCGGCGAAGTTTGGTTGTTGAAAAACCCTTCATATATTACCTCATTTCCAGAATCATATGGGATGGTTTACATCTTTCATGCTACGCTCTTTTGCTCTGGAATGCGGTTGTCTGCCCAACCATTGCAGCAAAAAGGGCCCTCCCCGGGAAATCCCGAGGAGGGCCTTTTTGATTTTTTGTTTATGCCAGAACCTGCGCGGTACGGCTCAGCTCCTGGGCGATGTTCAGCACATGGTCGCCCACACGCTCGAAGTCGGTGAGGATCTCGGAATAGAGGATGCAGCCCTCGTCGCTGCACTCGCCGTTCTTCATGCGGCGCATGTGATTCTCCCGGAAGCGGCCGGTCATATCGTCGATGGTCTGCTCCAGCTGGGCGGCATTGTCCAGCCGGGAATGGCCGTGCAGGTAGCGCAGCGCCTTGGCGCAGACAGCGCGCATCTCCATCAGCTCCTTGAGCGCGTCATCCGACAGCTGGATGTTCTCCTTTTCCAGCCGCTGGCCGTAGCCCAGAATGTTCATGGCATGGTCGCCGATGCGCTCGATGTTGCCCGCAATGCGGAAGCCGGAGGCCACCGCTGCCGAGTCCTCGGCGTTGGTCTCGCGTACCATAGCCTTGGCCACATACTGGCTGATCTCCTTGTTGAGCAGGTCCACCAGTTCTTCGGTGCGAATGGCCTTTTCGGTGCTCTCGTCCGGCCCGCTGATGACGGCCTGGAAGGCAGCGTCCACGTTTTCGCTGGCCAGATCCAGCATGCGGCCCAGCTCCTGCTGCAGCTTGCCCAGCCATACAGCGGAGGAGCCCAGAGTCGTCTTGTCCAGATAGGCAAGACCCATCATCTCGCGCTTCTCCTCTTCGGTCTTCTCGGCAGGTTCCGGCAGGATGTGCTCGGTCAGTGCAGCCATCTGAGTGCCCAGAGGCAGCAGCAGCAGAGTGGTTACGATGTTGAACAGGGTGTGCATGTTGGCGATCTGGCTGGGGATATTCTCCGGCGTGAACGATGCCACCAGAGCGGGCAGCGGGAACAGCACGCACACGATAGTGAAGATGATGGTACCGATGATGTTGAACATCAGGTGGATCAGAGTGGTGCGCTTGGCATTGCGGCTGGTGCCGATGCTGGCCAGCACCGCGGTGATGCAGGTACCGATGTTCTGACCGAACAGCACGAACACCGCGCTGGAGAAGCTGATCGCACCGCTGGCGGCCAGCGCCTGCAGAATGCCCACACTGGCGGAAGATGACTGAATCAGAGCGGTGAATGCCGCGCCCGCCAGAATGCCCAGGATCGGGTTCTCAAAGCGGGTCATCAGGGAAACGAAGGCAGGTTCATCGGCCAGAGGCTTCATGGCGGCGCTCATCATGTCCATACCGATGAACAGCACACCCAGACCGGCCACGATGCTGCCGTAGTTGTGCAGCTTGGGGTTTTTGAAGAACACCACCAGCGCCACGCCCGCAAAGGCCATGAGCGGCGCCAGCGCGCCCACATCCAGAGCGATCAGCTGGCCGGTGATGGTGGTACCGATGTTGGCACCCATGATGATCCACACCGCCTGGCGCAGGCTCATCAGACCACTGTTTACGAAACCAACCACCATGACCGTGGTTGCGCTGGACGACTGGATTACCGCGGTGATGCCCGCACCCACCGCAACGCCCAGAAAACGGTTGGCGGTGAGCTTTTCCAGAATGCTCTTCATTCGGTTGCCGGCTGCGGCCTCCAGGCCGCTGCTCATCATGTGCATGCCGTAGAGGAAGAGCGCAAGGCCTCCCAGAAGGCTCAGAACATTTGCAAGCTGCATGATTTTTCCTCCTGCTTTTCGGGCCGGTATCCTTCCGTGCCCGTTTCGCTGTTTCTTAAATTTTACTTAGATTTTATGGGTCCATAATATAAATACCGTAAATGAAAAGCCCCGGTCAACAGACCGGGGCAAAACTTTACATAGATTTTTCATTCCGGTGCAAAAAAGCGGGATTTCTTTGCACAATCGTCAGTTCTGGTCGCGGGGATGGCCCAGCGCCGCGGCCGCCACACCGCAGATCAGGCTGGCAGTCACCCCGGCCCCGGCCGCCGTAAAGCCCCCGGCCAGAATGCCCAGCAGCCCCATCCGGTCCACCGCATCGATCACTCCCTGGGCCAGCAGATGCCCGAAGCCGGTGAGGGGCACCGTGGCTCCCGCCCCCGCCAGCTCCACCAACGGGCCGTATAATCCCAGGGCGGACAGCACCACCCCGCTCACCACATAGGTCACCAGAATCCGGGCAGGGGTCAGACTGGTCAGATCGATGAGTATCTGCCCGATGACACACAGCAAACCGCCCACCAGAAACGCCCACAGATAACTCACTCTGTTTCCTCCCTTCCGGCACTCAGCTCCACCAGGTGGGCCACACCGGGGATGCTCTCACCCTGTAAAAAGGTGATCTGGCTCATCAGCGCCCCGGTGGAAAGGAACAGCACTCGCTTCAGCTCTCCCTTTTGCAGGGCGGGCATCACACTGGCGCACAGCACACTAGCCGAGCAGCCTGCGCCGCTGCCGCCGGCCTGCACATCCTGATGCTGCACATCATATAACGTAAGGCCGCAGTCCCGGTGATTTTTCAGGTCCACATCCTCCTTTTCCAGCAGCTCCTTCAAAAGACGGGTGCCCACGATGCCCAGATCACCGGTATACACCGCGTCAAACTGAGAGGGCGCGCAGCCGGTGTCCTCACAGTAGCGCAGGATGGTCTCGGCGGCAGCGGGAGCCATGGCCGCCCCCATATTGTT
The DNA here is from genome assembly GCF_017889395.1 of Allofournierella sp. NCBI lineage: Bacteria > Bacillati > Bacillota > Clostridia > Eubacteriales > Oscillospiraceae > Allofournierella > Allofournierella sp. The sequence goes on from NZ_JAGHKE010000057.1 coordinate 25,099, forward strand.
GATGTCGCAGACCTCGTAGTCCCGCACCCGACCGAAGGTCACCGCCCGCACATAGGGGCCCGGACCCCGGGGCTCCACCAGGCAGCAGCCCGCAGCGGTGGCGGTCCACTGAGAGGTGGGGGTGCGCTTGCCTCCGTAGGTGAGGGGAGTGCGGAACTGCCGTTCCGCCGCACAGAAATGGCTGCTGGCCAGCGCCGCTGCCCGCGAAACACAGCCGCCCGCTGCCAGGCAGGCGGCCAGGCCCACCGCCTCGGCCATGGTACTGCAGGCACCATATAGCCCGGCAAAGGGTGTATCCAGCTCCCGCATGGTGTAACCGGTGGCGGTGCACTGGTTCTGCAAATCGCCTCCCAGTACCAGATCCGGCATCTGGGGGCTGCAGTGCCCCTTTTTCAGCGCCAGGTCCAGGCAATAGCGCTGCAGGCGGCTCTCGGCCTTTTCCCAGGTGAGCTCTCCCAGCGTGTTCTCCTCAAACAGCAGATCGAATTTTGCCGCCAGCGGACCCTCGCTCTCCCGCTTTCCGCCCACGGCGGCAAAGGCGGAGATACAGGGCGGGTCCCGAAAGCGGATGGTATCGCCGGTACGCACGGCGTTTGTCATGCTCCTCATTCCTTCCTCTTATATAAATGGCCGCAGCAGGTGGTAAACAAGGCCCCACACTGCGCTGGCGGCCAGTCCGTAAACCACCACCGGCCCGGCGATCAGGAACATCTTGGCCCCCACACCGGGCACAAAGCCCTCGGACCGGTATTCCATGGCGCTGCTCACCACCGAGTTGGCAAAGCCTGTGATGGGCACCAGCGTGCCCGCCCCGGCCTTTGTGGCTATCTTCTGATACCAGCCCAGCGAGGTGAGCACCGCGCTGAACAGAATCAGGGTCACACTAGTCATGGCGGAGGCATCGCTGAGCACGAAGCCCTTTGCCAGATACGCCCGCCGCAGCACCTCGCCCACCAGGCAGATGCCTCCGCCCACAAAAAACGACCACAGGCAGTCCTTTCCTAGCTTGGAGTGGGGGCTGGCCCGCCGGTTCATTTCGTCGTATTCCCGGGGCGTGATCTTCATGGCAAACTTCTCCTTTTTCAAGTGGTCTTGCCGGTAGTATTTCCGCAGCCCGGGAACCGTATTCGTCAAAGGGCGGCAAAATTAAGGATTGACTATTGTCAGTGTCCGCCGCCTGGTGTAGAATAGGAACGATAATAACAAAGGGGGACTACCTTGTGAAGAAACTGATCAGTCCGTTGGATCTTTCCACCGCCGAGATCGACCAGCTGCTTGCTCTGGCCGACCGCATCATCGACGACCCCGCCGCCTACGCCCACAAATGTGACGGCAAGATCCTGGCCACCCTGTTTTTTGAACCCAGCACCCGCACCCGCCTGAGCTTCGAATCCGCAATGCTTCGGCTGGGCGGCAAGGTGTTGGGTTTTTCTTCGGCCAATTCCTCCAGTGCCGCCAAGGGCGAAACTGTGGCCGACACCGCCCGCGTGGTCCAGTGCTATGCGGATATCATTGCCATGCGCCATCCCCGTGAGGGCGCGGCCACCGCAGCAGCCGCCAAGATCAAGTGCCCGCTGATCAACGCGGGTGACGGCGGCCACCAGCATCCCACCCAGACCCTCACCGACCTGCTCACCATTCATCGGCTGAAGGGCCGGCTGAACAATCTGACCATCGGCCTGTGCGGCGATCTGAAGTTCGGCCGCACGGTGCACAGCCTGATCCGGGCCATGATGCGCTACGAGGGCATTCGGTTCGTGCTGATCAGCCCCAAGGAGCTGATGATCCCCAGCTACATCCGGGATGATATGACCGCTGCCGGCTTCCCCATCCGTGAGGTGGAGAATCTGGAGGATGCCATCGGCGAGGTGGATGTGCTCTACATGACCCGCGTGCAGGGCGAGCGCTTCGCGGACCAGGAGGAGTACCTGCGCCTGCGGGACCGCTACATTCTGGATGCCGCCAAGATGGCGCTGGCAAAGCCGGATATGATCGTGATGCATCCGCTGCCCCGGGTCAACGAGATCGCCACCGAGGTGGACGACGACCCCCGTGCCGCTTACTTCGAGCAGGCAAACTTCGGCCGCTTTGTACGCATGGCGCTGATCCTCACCATGCTGGAAAGTGAAACCGACAATCCGGTGATCCCGGAGCACACCGAGGTGCTGGGCGACTGCCAGAACCCCCACTGCATCACCCAGGTGGAATCCTCTCTGCCCCGGCTGTACACCCGCAGCGAGAAGGGCGTATGCCGCTGCGTGTACTGCGAGCATGAATATCAGAGCTGACCGCCCTGTTTCGCCTGCCTGGCCTGGCCGGGCAGGCGTATTTTTTCATGGGCTGTTCACGAACCGGCCATAAAAAATGCTATAATATAGAATACTATATATAAGAAACCGAGGTTTTGATCTATGCAGTGGACCGACATTCGCATTACCGTACCCAAGGCCCAGGCAGATACCGCCGAGGCCATCGCCACCGGAATCTCCGGCGGCGGCATCTACATTGAGGACTATTCCGACCTGGAGACCCAGGTGGAGCAGATCGCCCATGTGGACCTGATCGAGCAGGACCTGCTGGACAAGGACCGCACCAAGGTGATCGTGCATCTGTATCTGGCGCCGGACGAGAACCCCGCCGAGGTGGTGGAGCTGGTCCGCAGCCGACTGGCCGCCGCCGAGGTGGATTACACTCTGGCCGCCGAGGGCGTGGAGCAGGACGACTGGGAGAATGGCTGGAAGGCCTATTACCACGCCCTGACCATCGGCCAGCGTCTGGCCATCGTGCCCAGCTGGGAGGAGTTTGACACCGACCGTGTGGTCATCAAGCTGGACCCGGGCATGGCCTTCGGCACCGGCACCCATGAGACCACCGCCCTCTGCCTGGAGGTTCTGGACAGTCTGGTGAAGGGCGGCGAGCGGATGCTGGACATCGGCACCGGCAGCGGTATTCTGGCCATTGCCGCCCTGAAGCTGGGCGCAGTAAGCGCCGAGGGTGTGGACATCGACCCCATGTGCGTGCGCACCGCCGGTGAGAATGCCGCCCTGAACGGGGTGGACGACAAGCTGAAGGTGCTGATCGGCGATCTGTCCGACAAGGCCACCGGTACCTACAACATCATCACCGCCAACATCGTGGCCAACGCCATCCTGAGTCTGGCCCCCCATGTGCCCGCCCTGATGGCGCCCGGCGCCACCTTCATCGCCAGCGGCGTGATCGATACCCGCCGGGACGAGGTGGTGGAGGGCCTGCGCGCCGCCGGTCTGAACGTGGTCGAGGTGCGCGAGCAGAACGGTTGGGTGGCCATCCTGTGCAAAAACGGGGGCGAAGCCTGAGATGCCGCACCGCTATTTTACCAGTGAGATCAACGGCGACACTGCCCGGATCACCGGGACGGATGCCCACCACCTGGGCAAGGTGATGCGGGCAAAAACCGGCGAACAGGTGATTCTGTGCGACGGGGCAGGCTTTGACTACGACGGCGTGATCACCGCCATCGAGCCGGACCAGGTGACCCTCACCGTTTCCGGCAAGCGGCCCTGCACCGCCGAGCCAAAGGCAAAGGTCACCGTCTTCGCGGGCTACCCCAAGCAGGATAAGCTGGAGCTGATTCTGCAGAAGTCGGTGGAGCTGGGCGCCGAGCGCATCGTGCCCTTTTTCAGCCGGTTCTGCGTGGTGACCCCCAAAAAGGAGGACCAGAAGAACCAGCGCTACGCCCGCATTGCCGCCGAGGCTGCCAAGCAGTGCGGCCGGGGCATTCTGCCCGAGGTGGAGCTGCCGATGAACATCAGCCAGCTGCCCGGGCGCTTTTGTGAATTTGACGCGGTGCTCTTTTTCTACGAAAAGGGCGGCCGGCCGCTGCGTCAGTGCGTGCCCGCCGAAGGCGGCCGCATCGCCCTGATCACCGGTGCGGAGGGCGGCTTCTCGGAGGAGGAGGCCCAGGCGCTCATCGACGCGGGTGCCACTCCCGTGGGCCTTGGCCCCCGCATTCTGCGGTGTGAGACCGCGCCCATTGCCGCCCTGGCCGCAGTGATGACCCTGACCGGCGATCTGGAGTAATTCCCATTCCTTGCGAAAGGAGATCTTTGCGCTATGAACCACCCCCTTGCATCCCCCCGTGCCCGCCGCTGGGCCGCGGCCACAGCTCTGCTGCTGGTCTGCCTGGCAGGCGGCGCGACCGTGCTGGCGTTCCGGGACCAGCTTTGGGCCATTTTGACCAGTCAGGCTGCCCGGGACCAGTTCATCGGCTGGGTACAGAGCAAGGGCATCTGGGGCATTCTGGTATTTCTGGCGCTGCAGATTCTGCAGGTGGTGGTGGCCGTGCTTCCCGGCGAGCCGGTAGAGCTGATGGCCGGTGCCTTGTTCGGCCCGGTGGGCGGCCTGCTCATCTGTCTGGCGGGCATTTTGCTGGGCAGCATGTTCATCTATGCAGCCATGAAGGTGCTGGGCGCAAAGGCCGTGCCTGCCCAGGCCTTTCACAAGTACCGCTTTTTGCAGGACGAGCAGTGGGCGCGGCGGGCGCTGTATCTGTTGTTTTTCCTGCCCGGCACCCCCAAGGATATGCTCACCTACATCGGCCCCTTTCTGCCGGTGAAGCCGGGGGAATTCTTCTTCATCTGCACCCTGGCGCGCATCCCCAGTGTGGTCACCAGCACGGTGGCCGGCAGCAGCCTGGCAGGCGGTGGTATACTGGTGCCCATCGTGATCTTTGTGGTCATGGGCGCACTGGGCCTTGTCTGTCTGTACGGTGAGCAGCGCATTCTGAACTGGCTCCACCGCCGAAAAGAAACCTGAATCCATTTTCACCCGCCGCGGCAAATGCCGCGGCAAATGCCGCGGCGGGTTCGTTTTTTGGCAACGCTGGAAATTCCGGCCATTGTGTGCTACAATTTTTTTAACAGTGATTCCTCGCCCTGTATCTTCTACGGGCAGTGTCACAAGCGGGCAGGAGCCCGCAAACAGGAAATGGAGTGGTTTTTCATGGCAGAATATGTTTTGTTCACCGATTCCACCACCGATCTGTCGGTGGAGCTGGTGCAGGAGATGCAGGTGGAGGTAATGCCCCTGACCTTTACGCTGGGCGGCAAAAATTACCGCAATTACCCCGATAACCGGGAGCTTTCGCCCAAGGAATTCTACGACCGGCTGCGGGCCGGTGAGGTGAGCACCACCAGCCAGATCAACCAGGCGGATTTTCTGGATGCCTTCACCCCGGTGCTGGAGCAGGGAAAGGACATTCTGTACCTGGCCTTCTCCAGCGGCCTTTCCGGCACCTTCAATTCCGCCCGTCTGGCTGCTGAGGATCTGCGGGAGCAGTTCCCCGAGCGCACCATCGAGGTGATCGATACCCTGCAGGCCAGCATGGGCGAGGGCCTGGCGGTGTATTATGCCGCCTGCCTGAAAAACGAGGGAAAGAGCCTGCGTGAGGTGGCGGACTGGTTTGTGGAAAACCGCCAGTCCATCTGCGCCTGGTTCACGGTGGATGATCTGATGTTCCTGAAGCGGGGCGGCCGCGTAAGCGGCGCCGCGGCGGTGGCCGGCACCCTGCTGGGCATCAAGCCGGTACTGCATGTGGATGAAGAAGGCAAGCTGATCCCCATGGAAAAGGTGCGCGGGCGCAAGGCCAGCCTGGACGCTCTGGTCAAGCACTTTGCCGCCAGCACCTACGACCGCAGCGAGCAGGTGGTCTTTGTGAGCCACGGCGACTGCCTGGAGGACTGCCGCTATGTGGCCGAC
>NZ_JAGHKE010000154.1:0-15582 GCF_017889395.1 Allofournierella sp.
TCGGCATCCACCGGGAAGGGCATGTTGTGCAGGGTGTCGGCGTCGGCGCAGGCCAGCTTGGCAACCTCCATCAGCTGCTCCTGGGTGGGATTCTCCACGCCCAGGTCTGCCAGAGTAGTGGGCAGGCCCACCTCGGTGCAGAACTCCAGCACCTCTTCCAGCTCCTCCAGAGGAGCGTTCTCCAGCACCAGCTGGACCAGAGTACCGAAGGCCACCTTCTCGCCGTGGTACAGGCTGTGGGTCTCGGGGATGGCGGTCAGGCCGTTGTGGATGGCGTGCGCGCCCGCCAGGCCGCCGCTCTCAAAGCCCACGCCGGACAGATAGGTATTGGCCTCGATCACGTTCTCCACCGCCTTGGTGCAGACATGACGCTCCACTGCCAGCTTGGCCTTCAGGCCGTCGGCCAGCAGGGTCTCGTAGCACAGGCGGGCCAGGCTCATGGCAGCCAGAGTCACCTTGCCGCCCACGCAGTTGGACGCGCCGGAGGCCTGGCAGGCCCGGGCCTCAAAGTAGGTGGCCAGTGCGTCGCCCATGCCGGATACCAGCAGGCGGGCGGGAGCAGCGGCTACAATGTCAGTGTCCACCAGAACCACGGTGGGGTTGGCAGGCAGGAACAGGTAGCGATCAAACACACCCTCATCGGTGTAGATCACAGAAAGGGCGCTGCAGGGTGCGTCGGTGGAGGCGATGGTGGGCACGATGACCACCGGAGCGCCCGCATAGTAGGCAGCCGCCTTGGCGGTGTCGTGGATCTTGCCGCCGCCGATGCCAACCACCACGCTGCAGCCGGAAGCCTTAAAGGCCTCGACCACCTGGTCGATCTCCTTCTGACTGCACTCGCCGTTGAAGATCTCGTACACCACCTTCGCGCCGGTGCCTTCCACGCTCTGGGCGATCTTGCCCTCCACGCGCTTTTTGCCGGAGGCACTTACCAGCACGAACAGATCCTTGCCGTATTTCTCGCAGTGCTCATACAGATGAGCCAGTTCCCCGCGCCCCTGCACATAGCGGGAGGGGCTGCCGATCACGTTTGCCATAGTCACTCTCTCCTTTTTGGATGCGCGGATCACTCCCGCGCAAAACATTCTGCGGTCATTATACCACTGTTTTTCGAACAAATTCTACTGGCAATCGTTAAAAAAAGAACAGGCAAATTTTATGAAATCTGCCCGCAGCGCATCCGGCACATGCCGCATTTCCGGGCCCTCAAATGCTTTTTTAAAGTATGGCTTTTCTCGTTTCTTCTTTTGTTTATTAATCGCTTCCCGGATTAAACCGGTATTTTTTTACGAAATTAAAGCTTTATTCATAAAATATCAAATATTTTCATAGTATAATAGGGGCATGCAGCGAAAAAAGTGGCTGGCAACGGCTTTTCCAGGCTATTTTAGCAAAGTGTACCCGCGCCATCCGCTTTTGCCTTTGGTTGACAAGTTATCTTTTTATTTGTTACCCTATTATTATAGGTTTTTTAACGAACCGGAATGAAACAAGAGAGGGGTTCGAGATTCGTCATGAACGTATTACTGGAAGAATTCGTGCTTCCGCGCGATTTGGAAATGATTTTGAACAACAGCCCCAGCATCATCATCCCCAAAACGGAGGAGATGCTGTATGATCTGATCTTTGGCAACGGCAGCACCAAGCAGATCGATGTTTCCTACGATGTAAACGGCACTCTTGTGAAGGAGGCCGACGTGGTGCGCTGCAAAAATGGTGCTGTGGTCAACTATGTGGAGGACTACATGCGCCGCCGCGACCCGGACTGCATGCGCATCGGTGACGACAAGCCCACCGACAAGCCCCGCTTCAAGGATGTGTACGGCTACGACTTCAACACCCTGAAGGTGGATACTTACAAGTGGCTGGCCCGTCAGGAGCTGATTCTGGTTCCCTTCATGGCCGGCGGCTACGAATACGGTTACCAGGCTCTGCTGGTCTGCCCCCGCAACGCGGCCTTCTTTGCGTTTGCGCTCTCCCAGCTGCAGGCCTTCGTCTGCGCCAAGGACATCCACAACTTCAAGCCCCGTGCCATCGTGTATGTGGCTCCTCCCTTCCGCCACACTCACTTTGACGGCAAGCAGGTGTGCGTGCACAACCGGCTGGACGACCGCCACGAGGTTTTCGCCTACAACCTGTACCCCGGCCCCTCTGCCAAGAAGGGCATCTACAGCGTTCTGCTGGACATCGGCGAGCAGGAGGGCTGGGTCACCGCCCACGCCTCTGCTGCCCGGATCGTGACCCCCTACGAGAACGAGATGGTCATGATGCACGAGGGCGCTTCCGGCGGCGGCAAGAGTGAGCTGCTGCAGGATGTACACCGTGTACCGGACGGCCGCGTGCTGCTGGGCACCAACCTGGAAAGCGGCGAAAAAGATTACCTGCATATGAGCGATACCTGTACCATCTACCCGGTCACCGACGACATGGCGATCTGCCATCCCTCCTTCCAGACCGGCAGCGGCAAGCTGGCCCTGTACGACGGCGAGGATGGCTGGTTCCTGCGTGTGGACGGCATCACCGAATACGGCTCGGACCCCATGTACGAGCGCATCACCATCCACAGCAAAAAGCCTCTGGTGTTCTTCAACATCGAGGGCGTGCCCGGTTCCACCTGCCTGGTGTGGGAGCACACCATGGACTCCACCGGCAAGCCCTGCCCCAACCCCCGCGTGATCGTTCCCCGCAAAATGGTGGACAACATCGTGGATAAGCCGGTGGAGGTGGATGTGCGCAGCTTCGGCGTGCGCATGCCGCCCTCCAGCGCCGCCCGCCCGGACTACGGCATCATGGGCCTGATGCACATCATCCCGCCCGCCCTGGCCTGGCTGTGGCGTCTGGTGGCCCCCCGCGGCTTCAAGAACCCCAGCATCAGCGGCAACTCGCCTCTGGCCAGCGAAGGCGTGGGCTCCTACTGGCCCTTCGCCACCGGCCTGCGGGTACGCCAGGCAAACCTGCTGCTGGAGCAGATTCTGGCCTGCCCCAACACCAAGTACGTACTGATTCCCAACCAGCACATCGGCGTATACCGCATCGGCTTCGCGGCCGAGTGGATCAGCCGTGAGTATCTGGCCCGCCGCGGCGGCGTGAACATGAAGATGGACCGCCTGTCCCCCGCTCCCTGCGCCCTGCTGGGCTACTGCATGAAGGAGATGAAGGTGGACGGCCAGGACATCCGTTCCGCGTTCCTGCATCCCGAAACCCAGGATCAGATGGGTATGGAAGGCTACGAGAAGGGCGCCCAGATTCTGTACGACTTCTTTGCCAAGGAGCTGGAGGCCTTCGATGTGGAGGAACTGCACCCGGTGGGCAAGCAGATCCTGGAGTGCTTCAAAAAGCGCGGCACCATCGAGGACTACTGCGCCATCACTCCCTTGGGCCTGAAATAATTTCTGCCAAACAAGGCCTCCCGGCCGCTGACCGGGGGGCCTTTTGCATCCCATGCGGGCCCGTCCCGCCTTCCGGAGGAAATTTATGAAACGCTGCTTTTCTCTCTTGAACGGGGATCGGCTCGACTGCACCGAGCAGGCCGCAATCCTCACCTTTTCCGGCCCCCGGGCGGTGCTTTCCACCGCTGCAAACGGCGGCGGCCTGCGCCGGGACCTGAGCGCCGTGTTCAATTACAGCGACTGCGGCCCTGCCGGAGTCTGCCGCCCCATGGAGGGTGATACCCTGCTGGAGCACCAGCGGGCCGTGGCCCGGCGCCTGGGTCTGGACCCGGAGCACACCACCGGGCTGGACACCGCCGTGAATCTGGACAATATGGTCCTGGTCACCCGTCAGTGGCAGGAGCTTTGGGTCACAGCTGCGGTCTCCGCCGGGGCGGATGTGAACGCTCTGTGCGCCGGTGACCCGGCCACCCTCACCGAGCAGGCCGGCAAGCCCTGCGCCGTTCCGGCAGGCACCATCAACATCTTTCTCATCACCGGCCAGGCCCTTTCCCCCGGTGCCATGGTGGAGCTGGTGCTCACCGCCACCGAGGCCAAGACCGCCGTGCTGCGGGACCTGATGCAGGGCAGCAGCGCCTCGCCCCGACTGGCCACCGGCACTGGCACCGATGGGCTGGTGATCGTCTGCGATGATTCCGGCACTTCACCCTTCCTTTTGAACGCAGGCAAGCATTTCAAGTTCGGCGAACTGGCGGCCCAGGCCGTGAGCCAGGCGGTGGCGGAAGCTCTGCTGCGCCAGACCGGCCTGTGCCCGGAGTTTCAGCGCAGTATGCTGCGGCGGCTGCAGCGTTTCGGCATCAATGCCCAAAGCCTGCAGGCCCACTGCTCCGGCAGCCTTCCCGGCGGCAGCGCCGCTTTTGACCGGGCGCTGGCCAAGCTGGACCGGGATGCCTTCGCCGTGAGCGCTGTGGCACTGTATCTGCATCTGATCGACCAGCTGCATGCCGGTCTGCTCACATCTGCCCAGGCCGATGACTGGGCGGAGCATCTGCTTGGCGAGCTGGCCGCGCATTTTCAGTTCAAAGCGACTGCTCCGGACACCGCTCAGTCGCTGGAGCAGCGGCTGGAGGGCTTTCTGGCCGGGCTTCTTCTGGCGCATCTGCGGGAGCAGGAACAGCTTTACCCTACTGCTTGAACGCAGCTCATTCCTCGATTTTTCTTCCGGCTCTTTTTCCCACTCAGTTTATTGACATGCGTTTTTTGATATGATCTCCTTTTGTGAAATTGGGCCTATATCACGTATCCTGCTTGGCCCATCACAATGCGCATATTCCGTCTTTTTCAGGCAAAACAAGGAGGAACTGAAGGGATCTTTGCCAGCGCACAAAAGAACTCTGGGCAGCTTATCTGGCTAAATGCAATGAGGGAAATTTAAGTGGCCTGAATCACTTTGCTCCTGCCTGCTCTGTCATTGGCACCGGCAAGCACGAAATCTACCGCGATCTGGATCAGTTCACGCAGGCAATGAACAAGGACATCCAGACCCGGGGAGATTTTTTATTCCATTTTCGGGACTTCTGGTGCACAGAACAGCCGCTGAGTGAAGACTGCAGCCTGGTCTATGGCGGATTATATATCTGGGGCGACAGCACCGATAACAGCATCCGCATCAATATGGACAGCCGCTTTACGATTCTGTATAAAAAAATTGACGGCGAATGGAAAGTCCTCCATCTGCATCAGTCCATTCCCAATCCCGAACAGATGGATGGTGAATATTATCCGCGCACCCTGACCCAGCAGATCGAGCGTTCTCAGGAAACCATTGAGCATCTGACCCAGCTGGCCCAGCGGGACAGTCTGACCGGTCTGATCAATTTCAACACCTTGCAGAGCTTTTACACCGATCTGGACAAACACGACGCATGGCTCATCGTGGTGGACATGGACGATTTCAAGACCCTCAACGATACCCACGGCCATCTGGCAGGCAACCACATGCTCCGGCGGCTTTCCGATCTGCTGATGGCCACCGTGCGCTCCCACGATCTGGTCTGCCGCATGGGCGGCGATGAGTTCGTTCTGCTGTGCTGCGGATTGGGCTCCGAGCGCAACGCGCAGGAACTGATGCAGCGGCTGCTGGCGCGCACTGCAGAAGTTTCCGGTGAGGAACCCGCCTGGACCGGCATCTCCATCGGCGGCACTCCCATTTACAGCGATGACTGCCTGGAAAGCGCCTTTAAACGGGCGGATAAAGCCCTCTATCAGGCGAAGGCCCAAGGCAAAAACCAGGGCAGTATTCTATAAACGCCCTTATTCCATCCAAAAAACGCCGCCCTGCCGGAAGTTCCCGGCAGGGCGGCGTTTTTTTCCTTTGTTTACATCTGACCATCCAGCAGCAGCTGGCGGACCTCAAGCAGGTCCTTACAACACCGGCTGTACAGCGCCCGGATCTCCTCATCAGGCTGGGCGATATCCGGCACCATCACAGTGACCGCCCCGGCCGCGTGGCCCGCGCGCACACCGTTGAAGCTGTCCTCCAGAACCAGACAGTCCCGGATGTCCACCCCCAGACGGCGGGCCGCCTCCAGAAAGATATCCGGTGCGGGCTTGCTGTGGCGCACATCCGCGCCGCAGACCACCTGATCAAAATACCGGGCCATACCGGTGGTTTCCAGGTTTTTCAAGATCAGCGCTCGGGGGCTGGAGCTGGCCACGATGCGAGGCAGCTTTTTCTCCGCCAGCGTTTCCAGCAGCTCGGCAAGGCCCGGCTTGCAGGGCACACCCTGAGAAAACCGTTCCTCCGCCAGCTCCCACACCTTTTCCACGATCACCTGGGGGTCTGTCTGGGGAAAGAATTTATGAATGTGCTCGTTCAGCCTCACACCCGCCAGCCCGCGGCCGCCGGTAAAAAATGCCTCCAGATCCTGCGGCATTTCCAGCCCCAACGCCTGGCAGGCAGGTTCCCACAGAGTATCCCACAGACGCTCGGTATCAAACATCAGGCCGTCCATATCAAAAATAACCGCTTTTATCATAAAAGAAATTCCTTCCTTGCGCTTGTTTTGCAGCCTCTATTCTACCCCATTTTCTATGGATTGACAACCGGCGCCCACAGTCTTTTATCCCGCGAAGCTATCAAAAAAACAGGACAAGCCTGCTTAAAGGCTTGTCCTGCTGGCACCCCCGGCAAGAATCGAACTCACAACTAACCCTTAGGAGTTTGGCGTTTCTTTTGGTACGATATACCCATCATAACTTCCCATTATTTTTGATTCGTTGTGACATTGTGTGGTCACTGGTCAATCTGCACAAAAATCCGTAAAATGCCGCCTCGTTACGGCCTGTTCAGAATGTCAAATTAGCAAATTCTTAGCACGGATGATGGCAGAAAGCCCCTTTGCCACAAGGAAAATCAGATAGGCATAGTCAAAACGCCTACGAAAAATGGGAGGCAAAATTATGAGTACATCGCAGGAAAAGAAGCTGCCGAGCAACAGAACCTATACCGTGGATGATATTGCCGCAATTCTTGGTATTGCAAAATCCACCGCATACCGCTTGGTGAACTCTGGAGAGTTCAAAACAATTCGCATCGGTTATGCGATCCGCATTTCAAGAAAGTCGTTTGAGGACTGGCTAGCTATGGAAGAACCAGAGGTCGAAACGGAATGACAGATAAGAGCGCCATAGGCATGTAACCGATGGCGCTCTTCGTTTTGTAAAAATCAATTAGGGTACGATTTTACGGTATTCATTTATTGCGTAGCTATCAGTCATACCAGAAATAAAATCACAGATTCCTCGTACAAGGATAATTCTTTTTTTCAATAGTACTTTGTCTTCTTCGGTACGCTGCTCTTCATTTGCGGGAATATTTGCTGTTGTAATATTATTCCATTCATCTTTGATGAGCTGAGGGTTTCCTTCTCTAAAACTAATAACTTCAAAACCTTGTTCTCTATACTCATTCCAAATTCTTTGCAAAGTTCCCTTATGTAAGAGCATTGGATTTTTGTAATATGCTTTGAACAATGCAAGTACAATGTTGGAGCCATTTTGATCGAACATAGTCACTTCATGACTATTAATCACTTTTTTACTTATTATATTTTCTAAGTATTTACATAAATCCGCTCCCAGATCTGAGAACCAAACCAACTTTTGATCAATACAGTGGTTATTTTTGTTAAACTGTTCAACATCATATGCTTTCATTCTTTCAGCTGTTGCACAACAAACATCTCGAATAAAATGATGAACAATTATAGAAGAAATTTGAGAATAGATTAGTTCACTTTTATCAGAGAATAAACGATTTTTAGAATCTAAATCCTCAATTTTTTCTAATAATTTGTCAATCTCTTGTTTTAGTGCATTTGATTTTTTTAGCGATAAATATTGTGAAAGCTCAACAGGGGTGATTAAATGCGAAGCGAATGCATCATCGATGTCATGACTTCTTTGGGCAATTTCATCCGCCACAGCAACAACCTGTCCCTCTAATGTAAATGCTACATCACCTTGTTCAGTTAGAAAACCGTCTGAAAAATCTTGTATGTCTAAGCCCGCTTTTTTCCCAGTATGCATCCACATACCATTAAGTGTTTGCTCAGACAAATCCAATCCATCTATTTCCGGATATTGAGATTCAAGACAAGATGCTACGCGGACGCTTTGATAGTTGTGCTTAAATCCTCCATAGGGAAACAGAACTGACTCATCTTCTATAGGGTCATCTGATTTAAGAGAGAGAAAATTAACCTCAAATCCTTCTTTGCCTGTTAGAATGGCATGAAGAGTTCGCTCTCCCTGATGTCCGAAAGGAGTGTGACCTATATCATGACCAATAGCAATTGCTTCTGCCAATGAACTGTTGAGCTTCAATTGATGACTTATGCTTTTTGCAATTTGACACACAATTAGTGTGTGCGTCATTCGAGTGCGATAATGGTCTCCTTTTGCTGAAGAAAAAATTTGCGCCTTGTCCACCATTCTCCTAAACGCTTTCGAATAAATAATTCGATCATGGTCACGCTGGAACTCTCCGCGCTGTTGAGGGGACCTGAGATTATACTTTCTTCGGCAATATTGATTTTTTTGGGCTAACGGTGATAAGCCATTTTCTTCTTCAAGTTCTTGATAGGCCAACGCCACTTTTTCTTGAACAAATGGCGCAGTTTCAAATTTCCTCATTTGTTCAATTAATGGTTCTGAAATTTCAAAGTTGAGATAAGAATCACCAGGAAAATCTGTTTCCAAATTCAAATGCAGATTATATACAAAATTTTCTATAACTGATTCTTCTTTGGTTTTGTATTTTAGCTTGCAATGAATGGATTGTATATCTTCGCTTACATACTTATAACAGATACACCAGTAAATACAGCTTATCTCGTCACCTTGGTAATCCAGTAATGCACACCTGTAGTGTACATCGTCATCCATTTCCTCAAACACATCTCTATCATGTGTGGACGTCGTAGCAGTTAAATTGTAATATGCGGGAGGATTGGCATTATTCTTACTGTTAGTTAGATATTCTCGAAATCTATTTAAACCGGTTGCTTGGTTTTTCATTTTGATGATATACAATTTGTTGTTAGAATAATTAGGCACTTCGATTCCCCCTTGCAGTTGCTATTTAAACCGGATAGGCAAAACAGCCAAAAGAAAAAAATAGTAGAAAATTATTTTGTTTAATTATACCATTTCCGCCTTGGAATAACAATCCTAAATTAGATTTTCACAGCCATAGGTTATAAGCCTATGGCTTTTTGCGGCATTTCATATCGCATCTATTACTTGGTTTAAAGGCTACCATAAGCAATAGATTTAGAATCTCTAAACTGCACCGAAAGGAGTCAAAAAATCCATGTTTTCTCTTGCACAATCAGCACGAAGGCCGCCGCCCGTAGGTTTTCCCCTCCGGGGTGTCCAGGAGGCATAGAGGCTGTCTTCTCCCTTAAAACGAACACTTTTCCCAACCGCCGAAAGGAGGTGATACCATGGCGGTATTTCGCATTGAGAAAACCCGCAACTACACGGTGATGTCCAATCACCACCTGCGGAACGCGGGACTGTCCCTAAAATCCAAAGGGCTGCTCTCCATGATGCTGTCCTTGCCGGAGGACTGGAACTACACTACCAGGGGCTTGGCTAAAATCTGCAAGGAGGGTACGGACAGCATTGGCTCCGCCCTGAAGGAGCTGGAGCGAGCCGGATACATAGTCCGCAATCGGCTCCGAGACAGCAAGGGCAAGATCGTGGATGTGGAGTATGTCATCTACGAGACGCCTCATCCCCCGGACACGGGCCAGCCGTGTGAGGACGAGCCGGATACGGCTTGTTCAGATACGGAAAACCCGGATATGGATAATCCATGTCTGGAAAACCGGCCGCAATTAAATAAAGAGAAAAGAAATCCTGAAGAACAAAATACTGATTCACCAAGTACGGAAGGATCAAATCCTATCCAATCAAGCCCCCAGTCCCCCGCAGGGGCCAGCAGGACCGGACGGGACTGGATGCGGGAGCGAGAGAGCTATCGGGAACTGATTTTGGAGAATATCGAGTATGACTATCTATGCCGGGATGACCGGCTGGACCGGGATATGCTGAATGAATTGGTTGAGCTCATGGTGGATACCGTCTGTTCCCGCAGGGAGATGATCCGCATTGCCGGAGACGACTATCCGGCGGAGGTGGTCAAATCCCGGTTCCTGAAGCTGAACAGTTCTCACATCGAGTATGTGCTGGACCGTATGCGGGAGAACACCACCTATGTCCGCAACATCAAGAAATATCTGCTGGCTGCCCTGTATAACGCCCCGGCCACCATCGACAGCTACTATGCGTCCCTGGTGAACCATGACCTATACGGCGGCGGAGAAAGGAGATGATGACTTATGCAGGAAGAAGTCACCCAGCGCACCGTTGCCCTCTGTGTGGAGGCCACCAAGCTATCCGCCGGGATGCTGCAACAGGCCATGAAAAAGGTGCTGGACGAGATGCAGAAAGGAGTGACCGGCCACAAAACCAAGCTGCACCACGGCAAGCAGACCATCCGGCAGCTGATGAAGCACAACACTGGCGTTTCCAACATTGAGATCACCGACCAGAACATCCGGGCCTTTTCCGCCACCGCCAAGAAATACGGCATTGACTTCGCACTGAAAAAGGATACCAGCGGCGAGATACCCCGCTACCTGGTGTTCTTCAAGGGGCGGGATGCCGACGTCATCACGGCGGCTTTCCGTGAGTTCTCCACAAAGAACCTGGAGAAAGAGAAAAAGCCCTCCATCCGCGAGGAGCTGGAGCAGGCGAAGCAGCAGTCGAAAGCCCAGCACCGCCAGCGGGAGAAAGTCAAAACCAAAGACCGGGGTGTGGAATTATGACCGATACCTGGAAAAAAGCCCTCATCCTCAATCTACCGTATCTACTGTTCGTGTTTCTCTTTGATAAGCTCTGCCAGGCGGTGCGCCTTGCGCCCGGCCTTGACGCCTCTGAAAAGTTCCTGCATTTGAGCCAGGGCTTTACGGAGGCGTTTTCTTCTGGGCTGCCCAGCCTGCATCCCCTGAACCTGCTGGTGGGCATCGCCGGGGCGGTCATTGTTCGGCTGGCGGTGTATGCCAAAGGCAAGAACGCCCGCAAATACCGTAAGGGCATCGAGTACGGCAGTGCCCGATGGGGCACAGCGGCCGATATCGCCCCCTATGTCGATCCGGTCCCTGACTGGAACATCCCTCTGACCCAGACGGAAAAGCTCACCATGTCCAGCCGCCCGAAAAATCCCAAGTACGCCCGGAACAAGAACATTCTGGTCATCGGCGGCAGCGGCAGCGGCAAGACCCGATTCTTCGTCAAACCCTCCCTCATGCAGATGCACAGTTCCTATGTGGTCACCGATCCCAAAGGACAGCTTTTGTCCGAGGTGGGGACCATGCTGCGGCGGGGCGCCCCCAAGCTGGACGAGAACGGAAAGCCCATGCGGGATGCCCACGGGAAGGTCGTTTATGAACCGTACCGCATCAAGGTCCTCAACACCATCAATTTCAAAAAGAGCATGAAATACAACCCCTTCGCCTACATTCGCAGCGAAAAGGATATTTTAAAGCTGGTCAATGTCATCATTGCCAACACCAAAGGCGACGGGGAAAAATCCTCCGAGGATTTTTGGGTCAAGGCAGAACGCCTTTTGTACTGCGCCCTGATCGGGTACATCTGGTACGAGGCGGAGCCGGAAGAAAAGGACTTCCTCACGCTGCTGGAACTTATCAACGCATCCGAGGCCAGAGAGGACGACGAAGAATTTCAAAGCCCGGTTGACCTGCTGTTTGCCAAGCTGGAGAAGGAGCACCCGGACCACTTCGCCGTGAAGCAGTACCGCAAATTCAAGCTGGCCGCCGGCAAGACCCTGAAATCCATCCTGATTAGCTGCGGCGCCCGCCTTGCTCCCTTCGATATTGCGGAGCTGCGGGAGATCATGTCGGACGATGAACTGGAGCTGGATGCCCTGGGCGACCGGAAAACGGCGCTGTTCCTCATCATGAGCGACACGGAC
Organism: Allofournierella sp.; assembly: GCF_017889395.1. Classification (NCBI taxonomy): domain Bacteria; kingdom Bacillati; phylum Bacillota; class Clostridia; order Eubacteriales; family Oscillospiraceae; genus Allofournierella; species Allofournierella sp. The sequence goes on from NZ_JAGHKE010000154.1 coordinate 11,953, forward strand.
ACCACCTTCAACTTCGTTATCGCCATGCTGCAAAGCCAGCTATTCAACCTCCTTTGTGACAAAGCGGACGATGTGTACGGCGGCAGGCTGCCCGTCCATGTGCGGTGCCTTCTGGACGAGTTCGCCAACATCGGGCAGATACCCAACTTCGACAAGCTGATCGCCACCATCCGGAGCCGGGAAATCTCGGCTTCTATTATTTTGCAGTCCCAAAGCCAGTTAAAGACCATCTACAAGGACGCCGCGGATACCATTGTGGGCAACTGCGACACCACCTTGTTTTTGGGAGGCAAGGAGAAATCCACCCTGAAAGAAATCTCGGAGCTGCTGGGCAAGGAGACCATCGACAGCTTCAATCAATCCGAGAACCGGGGCAGCCAGGTTTCCCACGGCCTCAACTATCAGAAATTAGGAAAGGAGCTGATGACCCAGGACGAGATCGCGGTAATGGACGGAGGCAAGTGTATTTTGCAGCTTCGAGGGGTGCGGCCGTTTTTCAGCGACAAGTTTGATATAACGAAGCATCCCCGCTACAAGTACCTTGCCGACGCCGACAAGAAAAACGCCTTTGACATTGAACGGTACATGAAACGCAGACCGGCCATCGTGAAGCCGGACGAGCCTTTCGATCTGTACGAATTGAAAGCGACCGACCTTCAACCCGACAATTCAACTGAACGAAAGGAAATGTGAATATGAGCTTTTTTACCAACGCTATTGACGTTTTGCAGACTCTGGTCATCGCCCTGGGCGGCGGCCTGTGCGTATGGGGCGGCATCAACCTTTTGGAAGGTTACGGCCAGGACAACCCGGCCTCCAATGCTCATGTGCGGTAAAGTAACACAATAATTTGATAGGCAACCGCCCCTATTCCGTAATTTGAAAGACCGGCTATAAAAAGTTGTATCCGTATGGTATAATAAAAACAAAAAATATCAAGGTGGTAAACGCTTATGGAATTTCACGAAAAGCTGCAAGAACTTAGAAAACAAAAAAATCTAACACAAGAAGAACTTTCTGAAATACTGTTTGTTTCACGAACTGCCATTTCAAAATGGGAGTCAGGGCGTGGCTATCCAAGCATTGACTCCTTAAAAGCTATTGCAGAATTTTTCGGAGTAACAATAGATGAACTGTTATCCAATAGAGAACTGATTTGTATTGCAGAAAAAGATAGTCACCAAAAAACACAGCATATGCGTGATTTAGTATTTGGCTTGATTGATTGCTCTGTTGTAATGTTGTTTTTTATCCCTCTTTTTGGACAGCAAGGGGGCGAGATAATTCGTCAAGTGTCTTTGCTATCGTTACAGGAAACACCATTGTTCATAAAAGTTGCATATTTTGCAATCATTTTATTAACAGTTGCTTGTGGTATTGCTACGTTAGCTTTGCAAAATTATTCCAGCATTATTTGGATAAAAACAAAGACTATCTTATCTATGATATTGACTATAATTAGCGTTGTTATCTTTATTGCAAGCCTTCAACCTTATGTAGCCTTTTTTACATTTGTTTTGTTGATTATCAAGGGCGCTTTGTTGCTAAAACGCCCATGACACGAAGCGTATCAATGATGTGACGGGCAAATTCTTTCGTTTTTTTCACTCCAAAGTTAAAGTGTGATTAGGCAAGAGCCAAATACATAAAAAACAAAGGAGCAAAAAAATGAAAGAAGAAAAGAAAAAAATCCAAAACAATTTTATTGTAGCTGCCGGACTGTTGGCTTTGTTCATTCTCTACACAGTGGCAATTATGTTTGTTGATGTGCAGCCAATCGGCCCACAGGGTTCATCTGTCGGGTTTGCGGAAGTCAATCAATATTTTCATACGCTGTTTGGTGTGAATATGCTGCTATATAGTATAACAGACTGGTTGAGTATTGCTGTACTGTTTATCATGTTCGGATTTGCAATGGTAGGTCTTGTGCAACTTATTAAAAGGAAAAGTCTGTTTCGTGTAGATAGCAGTATTTTGGTATTAGGCGGTTTTTATGTGCTTGTATTTTTGGCATATCTCTTTTTTGAGTTTTTTGTTGTAAATTACAGACCTGTTTTGATTGAGGGTGTTTTGGAAGCCTCTTATCCGTCCTCTACAACAATGCTTATGATGTGCATTATGCCTACGGCTATTATGCAATTTCACCATTTGATTTCAAGCAAAAGATTAAGGAATATAGTAAATGCTTTTTGTGGTATCTATGCAAGTTTTATGGTCATTGGGCGGGTTTTATCTGGTGTGCATTGGTTTACTGATATTGTGGGTGGAATATTGCTTAGTGCAACACTTGTTATGTTGTACTATTCCACAAATCAGTTAGTAAATAGCAAAGCCAGCCGGAGCAGTCAACGGTCAAGATGAACGGGCTGCGCCCGCCGTTGACAGCCCCGCCTGTCCTTGCTGGTGGGTAGTCAAGGGGCGACAGCAGGGAGTGCTGCCGCCCCTCACTATCATCAGAGAAAGGGGGATTTTCCATGACCGAGAAAGAATACAAAGAACATATCCAGTACACCCATAACGCCTATTGCCGGATAGTCATTCGCCATGCTTCCATAGACGCTGCCCGTATGCTGTTTGCCAAGTGGAAACGAGAAATCTCCCTTGAATACTTGACCGAAGAAAAGTTTGTTCCACTAAGCACCACAGACGAGTATTTTCAAGTGCCAGACTATGGCGAAACTTATCCATTCTCCGTCCGGGGGCAGACGATACTTTTAGATAGCTGCTCCCTTGCGGTTGCTCTTGCCGAGCTGCCGGAACAAACGCAGGAGGAAATCTTTTTGTATTACTTCCAGCACTTGACGCAGAAAGAAATCGGGGAACAAAGCGGCTGGACACGTAGCACAATCGGGCGGCATATTCAGCTTGCCTTGAAGCGGCTGAAAGAGGAAATGGAGGTGTTGTCCCATGAGTAACCGACTTCTCCCCTATGACACTATCATAAAGGCACATGAGGGCGACCCCATAGCAATACAAGCTGTCCTTGACCGATACGCCGGATATATCCGCTACTTCTCCAAGATGAACGGCTATTATAACTCTGATATGGAGGACTACATCAGAACAAAGCTGATTGAAAGCCTGTTCAAGTTCCGGTTTGACCGATAACATAAAAACTGAATATCCCGCCGCCCCGCAGCGGCACATGAAGCAGTAAATCCGAAAAAGATTTGCTGCTTTTTTTGCGCCCATTTTTGGCAAATCGGGAAAGTGTCGGTACTGGTATGTGAGCAAGGAAATTTCCCGTTTTCTATCAAACAGCGGGCAAAACACAGCTTCCAAAACGCCTTATTGTCGGGAAAGAGCGAGCCACCGGAAAAGTTCTTGCCGGAAAGTCCGTCATTTTTGCTTTTTGCGGTGTTGTAGGGAGTAAGGGGGGAGAATGCCAGCCTGCCGCCTTTTATGAAAAAAGCTGGTTATAGATTTCCCGAAAAAGTGGCAGTAGCAAGTGAGGGCAATCCAGCAGCTTTTATGAAAAAGTTGGTTGCGATTTTCTGAAAAAGTGGCAGTAGGAAGTGAACGGCAGTCCGGCAGTTTCTTAGAGCAAGTTTCTACCACGGTGCCAAAATCCGCAATTCTGCGGTTTTGCCCCTCGCGGGAAACTTGTTGGGGAGTGCCTTCCCCAAACCC
>NZ_JAGHKE010000058.1:0-24613 GCF_017889395.1 Allofournierella sp.
CCTATTCCATGGTGCCGGTGGTGCGGGTGCTGTATTTCCTGTTTGCTCTCACCATGACCGCCAAGACCCTCATCACCTTTCGGTTCTGCCATGAGACCGGCCAGGGCCGTATCCGACGCCAGCAGACCAAGGGCGTTTCGCCGCTGCAGATGCTGGCGGAATATCGCCAGCTGATTCCCAGCCTGCTGCGCAGCCCCGGCCTTCTGAAGGCGGTGGCGGTGTCCGTCATCTTTTACATCACCAACATGGTGAACAACACCTTTTTCAGCCTGTATGTGACCCAGCGGCTGGGCCTTTCGGAGAATTTTCTGGCGGTGTTCCCCATCCTGAACGCCGTGGTCATGCTGGTGTTCATGGTGGGCGTGCAGCACCGGCTGCGCTTTTCCCAGTTTCGGCTGCCCCTGTGGATGGGTCTGGCCCTCTACGGGGCGGGCACACTGGTGCTGATCCTGGCGCCGCTGAATGGACTGGGCGCGGTGCTGACCTACGTACTGCTCTGCGCGGTGGGCGCCGCTCTGGTGAACCCCCGCAAGGACGCGTTGCTCCAGCTGAATCTGGATGCCCAGGAGCGGGCCCGGATGAACGCGCTGATCATCGCCTCCACGGTAGCCCTCTCCTGCCCCTTCGGCTATTTTGCGGGCTGGCTTTCCAGCCTGGACCGCCGCCTGCCCTTTGCGTTCAGCATGGTGCTGTTTGCTGTGGCTGCGCTGGTGGTAAGCCGGGTGCGGGAGCCCGGCCCCGGCGGGCAGACCGAATAAGATTTTTAAAAGCAAAAAAGCTGTTCCCTTTTCATCCGGGAACAGCTTTTTGTTTGCCCGGAGCAATGGCTGCGGCCAGCTCCTTCACCGAGGGGAACAGATACCGGGGCGAATGGGCAAAGGCCGCCGCATCCTGCAGGGTGGCCTCGCCGCTCAGTACCAGGGCGGTATCCACCCCGGCATGCACGCCGCACAGGATGTCGGTATACAGCCGGTCACCTACCACGAGCGTCTGTTCCGGAGTGCAGCCGGTGAGTGCCAGGGCATATTCCACCATGGCAGGCTCCGGCTTGCCGATGAAGCGGGGGCGCTTGCCGGTGGCGGTCTCGATCATGTTGCAGATGGCCCCACAGTCCGGCAGGTAACCAAACTCCACCGGGCAGACCAGATCCGGGTTGGTGGCGATGTATTCCGGCTCGCCCTCGGTGAGCAGACGGCATACATCCTTGATCTTGTCGTAGTTGAGCTGGTTGTCGTAGGACACCAGCACACAGTCAATGCCACTCTGCAGGCTGGTGGTGATGCGCAGGCCGTTTTCGCGGCATTCCTGCAAAAAAGAATCGGTGGCGAGACCGTAGATCAGCCTATCCGAGCAGTGTTTTTTCAGGTACTGAATGGTGGCATAAGCAGCGGTAATGTACTGGTCCGGGCCGGTCTCCACCCCCAGCCGCCGAAAAAAGCGGATGTAATCCCGGGTACCGCGGGTGGCGTTGTTGGTGATGAAGATGAATTGCCCGCCACTTTGACGAATGGTCTCCAGAAAGGCTTTGGCACCGTCGATCAGGCCCTCACCCTTGCAGATGGTGCCGTCGATGTCCAGCAAAAAGAGTTTTTTCTGACGCAGCTGTTTCACCGTCGGCTTACTCCTTTTCTTCCAGTTCCGCCCGCACCTGCAGCGCCAGGGCGGGATCGTTGGTGATCACCGCATCCACTCCGCGCTCCATCAGCAGGCGCATATCCTCCGGGCGGTTCACGGTCCACACCCGCACAGCCAGGCCGCTCTGCAGGTAATCGGTGAGGAAATCTGCCATCTTCACGTGCCACAGAGCCGGATGCAGGCCCTTCACACCCCGGCGGGCGGCGTATTTTTCCACCTCGAAGATCACATCACTGAAAAGATACGCGGTCTCGGCGGTGGGGTCCAGGCGGCGGACCTCCTCGATGCTGTAATGGTTGAAGGAGGAGTAGACCACCCGGTCCTGCATGCCCAGCTCCTTCACCAGCTCCAGAGTCTTTTTCTCGATGCCCTCGTACCACAAAATGCCGGTCTTCAGCTCGATGTTCACCTGCATATCGCCGGGGCGCACCAGCTCCAGCACCTGGCGCAGGGTGGGGATACGGGCCGCCTCAAAGCCTTCCATGTGATTGTCTGCCCGCAGAGCCTGCAGCTGGGCCAGGGTATGCTCCTTCACCAGGCCTGTGCCGTTTGTGGTGCGCTCCAGAGTCTCGTCGTGGATGACCACCAGCTCACCGTCCGCGCTCAGGTGTACATCCAGCTCGATGCCCTCGGCCCCCTGCTCCATGGCCAGACAAAAGGCCTCCAGCGTATTTTCGGGGGCGTACTGGCTTGCGCCCCGGTGGGCGAATACTTTGCTCTGTTTCATGGTTTTTTCTCCTTTGTTGTCTGCAATCAAGCCGAAAGACCGGGAAAAGATGAGTCTTTTCCCGGTCGTGCTTCCGGCGATGGGAAGATCAGCCGTTGATCAGGTTGTAGGTTTCGATGGTCTCGTTCATCTGGTCGGCAATGGACTGCACCGCCTCCTCGGGGGTCTGGCCACCGCTGAGCATCTCCTCGATCTCGGTCTCCACAATCTGGCGGGACTCGGGGAATACGCTCAACAGAGCGCCCGCGTACTGGGGAGCGGAGTCATGCAGCTGGTCGATGGCGGTCTGGAACTGGGGATACTGCTCCATGTTCTGCTTGTAGGTATCCTGCTCGGCGGCAGCGGTGGTCACCGGGAAGTAGCCGGTCTGAGCATTCCAGTAAGCCTGGGACTCGGGAGAGATCAAAAACTCGATGAAGCGCCAGGTGGCAGCAGCCTTGGTTTCATCGTTGTTGTTCAGCGCCCACAGGGAGCCGCCGCCGATGGACACGCCGCCCTCGTCGCTGTCATTTACCTTGGGGAAGTAGGCGGTGCCCACCTCAAAGGAATCGCCGCTGTCCTGCAGGACCTGCTTCAGGGAAGCGGTGCTGCCGAACATCATGGCAGCCTTGCCGGAGGTGAAGTCGGTGGTGGCGGTGTCGCTGCCGGAACGGCCCACGTTGGGAGCAACGCCCGCATCGTACAGCTGCTTCCAGCCGTTCAGAATGTTCAGCGCGCCGCCGTTGGAATCGAACACCACACTGGTGGCAGCCGCGTCACGGCCGTTGCCGTTGTCCACCAGGTCCAGGCCCTGCTTGCTCATGAACTGCTCGAACCACCAGCCGTACACACTGATGGCAATGGGCTCGGTGCAGCCGGCGGCCTTCAGCTTTTCGCCGGCCTCGGCGATCTCGGAGAAGCTGGTGGGAACCTGCTCAATGCCTGCAGCCTCGAACATGTCCTTGTTGTAGTACAGCAGAGGGGTGGAGGAGTTGAAGGGCATAGAGTACAGGCCGTCGCCGGTGGTGTAGTAGGCGGCGATGTTGGGCTCGATCTGGGAGATATCGTAGCCAGAGGCATCGATCATTTCCTGCATGGGAATGACCCAGCCGGAGTCGATCATGAATCGAGTGCCGATGTCGTAGATCTGAACCAGATCCGCACCCATGTTGCCGATCTGGGCGCTCTTGAGCTTGTTGATGGCGTCGTCGTAGCTGCCCTGGTACACGGCCTCCACGGTGATGCCGTACTCATTTTCGGAGTTGAACTTATCCACCAGATAGGTCATGGCCTCGCCGTTCACGCCGCCCATGGAATGCCAGAAGGTGATCTTGGTTCCATTGGTGTCCACATTGGCAAAGTTCTCGCTGATCAGGCCGGAGCTCTGAGCCTCGGTCTGCACGGCGGTGTTCTCAGCGGTGCCGCCCGCCGCGGCAGAGCTGCCGGACGCGCCCGCGCCACAGCCGGCCAGGGTGGTCATTGCCATTGCGGCGGCCAGAACGCCCGCCAGGATCTTCTTTTTCTGCATTTCTTTTCTCTCCTCAAATACTTATTATACTTCGTTGTTTATCCTTTTTCTATTTACAAACGGCGTATTTTCGCCGGTTGCAGCGTTTATTTAACCCTTCACCGCGCCGGAGAACATCCCCCGGATCAGCTGCTTCTGCCCCACCACGAAGATGATCATGCTGGGGATGATCACCGACACCACACCGGCCATCATCAGGGTAATGGACTGGGCATCGGTGTTGTCCAGCATACTGATACCGATCTGCACGGTGCGCATCTCCTGGGAGCCGGTGACCAGCAGGGGCCACATGTACATGTTCCAGGCGTTGATGAAGGTGTAAACCGACATGGCGCCGATGGCAGACTTGGTGAGCGGCAGCAGGATGCGCACGACGAAGCGCAGGTTGCCGCAGCCGTCCAGCTTGGCGGACTCATACAGCGAGATGGGGAAGGTCATATAGAACTGACGGAACAGGAAAATCCCCATGGCGGAGGTGAGCGAGGGCAGAATCAGCACCAGGTAGGTGTCCAGAATCCCCAGCTGGCTCACGGTCAGGTAATTGGAGATGATGGTGGCCTCGCCGGGCACCATCATGGTGGCCATCACCAGCATGAACAGCACATTCTTGCCCTTGAAGTTCAAAAACGAGAAGGCAAAGGCCGCCAGCGAGCAGGTGAGAATCTGACCCAGGGTGATGCACCCGGCCACCAGGAAGGAGTTCAGGATAAAGCGCAGCAGGGGCACCTGCGCCCAAGCGCGCAGATAGTTTTCCAGCGTGGGAGCGCTAGGGATCAGGTTCATATCCATGGTGAACAGCTCGCTGCCGGTCATCAGAGAAACACTGACCGCATACAGCAGCGGAAAGAGAATGAACAGGGCTACCACCACATTCAGCGCAACCAGCACGCCGGTCTTAATGCGGCGGCGGCGCAGGGCGGCAGCGCTCATGCGGCGGTGCAGGGCCGCCAGCTGCTCTTCGGTATACTGGCCCCGGCGCAGCACGCCGTTCAGAGGGGCCTTTTGATTCACAGGCATATCCATTTAATACTTGACTCCCTTCTTTTCCACCTTGAACATAACCAGGGTCAGCGCCATGATGATGAGGAACAAAATGACGGACTGGGCAGCCGCGCTGCCGAACTTGTAGTTGAAGAAGGCGTCGCGGTAGATGGAGTAAACAATCAGGTTGGTGGACTCGCCGGGGCCGCCCTGAGTCAGGATCTTCACCTGGCCGAAGGACTGGAAGGCCTGGATGATGTTGACCACCAAGGTATAGAAGATGATGGGGCTCAGGCCCGGCAGGGTGAGCCGGAAGAACTTCTGAACGCCGCTGGCGCCGTCCACCGAGGCGCGCTCATAGATGGATTCGTCGATGTTGCCCAGCCCCGCGGAGAAGTACAGGAAGTTGATGCCGCTGTTCAGCCAGGCAGTGAGCACCGCCACGCAGATGAGGGCGTAGCGGGGGTCGCTGATCCAGTTGATGTCCAGACCGGTGAGCTTGTTGAACACGCCGATGGTGGGGTTCAGAATCACCTTGAAAATCATGGCCGCGCCGCTGGAGGCAATGGCCATGGGCAGCGCATAGGCGGTGCTGAAGGCCCGAATGCCCGGGAAGGTCTTGCTGCACAGCACAGCAGTGGCAAGGCCCAGCAGCATGCTGCCGAACACCACAATCACCACAAAGATCAGGGTAACCAGGATGCTGTTGTAAAAGCTTTCGGAGGTGAGCAGGTCGCTGTAGTTTTTCAGCCCCACAAAAATCTTTGCCTTGCCCAGCTTATCGGTGAGGAACAGGCTCAGATAAATGGTCTTGAAAAAGGGGTAAAACAGGAACATGCCGAACACTGCAAAGCAGGGGATCAGGTAACAATAGGGGCTCACCTCGGCGAGCCGTTGACGTAACTGGTTCATTCGCAATCGCTCCACTGATAAAAAAGATTTTGTTCGGTCTCACCATCGAAAAAGTGAGCCTTTTCCATATCCACCCACAGGGAGGCCGCATCGCCTGCGCGTGCGCCGGTGCGTTCCTTTACCCGGGCGGCAAACTCACCGTCGGCGGTTTCCAGATGCAGGATGGTCTCGTGACCCAGGCCCTCACAGGCGGTGAGGCGGCCGTCCATCCGGCCCAGCACCCGATTTACTGCCTGCGTGGGCAGAATGTCCTCGGGGCGGATACCCAACACCACCTCGCGGCCCTTACAGCGGGGCCACAGGCCTGCCGCCTGGTCAAAGGTCAGGGGCAGGCACAGCCCGTTCCGGCTGCGGAACACAATGTTCTGCTCCCCTTCCTCCACGGTGCCGCGGACAAAGTTCATGGCCGGAGAGCCGATGAAGCCCGCCACAAACAGGTTGGTGGGGCGGCTGTACAACTCCGCCGGGCTTGCCACCTGCTGGATGCGTCCCTCCTTCATCACTACAATGCGGTCCGCCAGTGTCATGGCCTCGGTCTGGTCATGGGTTACATAAATCATGGTGGCGCCCAGCTTCTGATGCAGCGCCGCCAGCTCCACCCGCATGTGGGCCCGCAGCTTCGCATCCAGATTGGACAGCGGCTCGTCCATCAAAAAAGCCCGGGGCTCACGCATGATGGCGCTGCCGATGGCCACACGCTGCTTCTGACCGCCGGACAGCTGGCCCGGACGGCGGTTCAAAAGGTGCTTGATGTCCAGCATTTCGGCGGCCTTGTCCACCCGCCGGGCAATCTGGTCCTTGGGCACCTTGCGCACCGACAGCGAAAAGGCCATGTTGTCGTACACGCTCATCTGCGGATACAGTGCGTAGTTCTGGAACACCATGGACAGATCCCGCTCACCGGGCTCGGCGTAATTGCACAACTCGTCGCCTATCCACAGTTCGCCTTCGCTGATCTCCTCCAGCCCGGCAATCATGCGCAGGGTGGTGGACTTGCCGCAGCCGGAAGGGCCCACAAATACGATGAACTCGCCATCGTGGATGTGCAGCGAGAAATCGCTCACCGCCCGCTGGCCCTTGTCGTATATTTTGCTGATATTCTTCAAAACGATTTCTGCCATAAAGCTTTTCTCTTCCCCCTTGTCTTTCGCCGGGCGCCCGCACTTTCGGGGGGCCACACTGCCCGGTACACTGGGTATGATAACGGATTTTTCCGTCCTCTTCCGCCGCTTTCCGGTAAATCGTTTGTAAAAAGCAAGAAAAGCAAATTCGCCCAAAATCTTCCAAAACTTACCGGAAATTCTGCCAGCCAAATGCCGCAAAAACAAGGCCCCGGCAGCGCAGAGGGGGAAATCTGCGCCGCCGGGGCAAGGAAAGAGGAGAATGGATCGGTTTTGTTAAATTCTGTTAAGTGTTTGCAAGATTTTGCTCAGGTTTATCGGGTAACTTCCGCCCGGGCCATGGCCTGACGGTAATCCCGGTGATCGGTGAAGATCTCGTTCTTGTAGGGATTCTTCTTCTGCTCCACCGACCGCTTGATGATGATGGCCAGCACGATCACGTTGGCCGCCAGCGCCAGAATGGCGATCACGCCCTGCATGGTGGGATTGGCAGTGGCGGGCCGCACGGAGGCATCCATCACACCGTCGGAATAGAGCACCGGCAGGGTGCTGAACACGCTGTAATCCTGGAAGGCCGGGAACACCTGGGCGAACATGCACCACAAAGCCAGGGTGTTGGCGCGGTTCTGAATCCAGCCGCCCTTGTTCCACAGCGCGTTGGCGAAGGTGGGGGCCAGCAGCAGAGCCAGACCACAATACCAGGCATGGGTGGGCAGGTTGTTGTAGGTGTACTCAAAGTTCCACAGGTCGTAGGCGATGATGAAGTAGATGGTCATATCCGGCCAGAGCATGTCGTCGTGCTTCTTGGAAGAGTAGATGCCCCACCAGCCGGTCATGCACAGGATGTTCAAAATGCCCGCGATGCCGTTGACCCAGTTCCACCAGCCGCCGTACAGCCACACGTTTTCGCTGGACAGCCACCAGCGGTCACCGGTGGCGGCCAGGGCCATGGCGCCCCGGATGCCGGACTCGAAATCGCTGCACACAGCGATCAGGATGTTGATGGCCACGATGGCGAAGGGGAACACCCGGAACCAGGGCTGCTTGCCGATGCCCCACTTATACTTGATCATCATAAAGCCGATGCATCCGGCGGTGGCGGCGTAAAGCTTGGCGTAATGGAACCAGCTGTTCATGTGGACATATGTGGGATTATTCAACGCCCACTCGGCTCCCATGGCCGCGCCCACATAGATGGACACGAAATACACGGTGAGCGCCGCGGGCAGAATCAAAAAGAAAAACACCCCTCCCTGTTTGGTGCGACGGGAAAGCTCGTTCAGCACCACCAGGCCCGCAAAGACCAGCAGCCAGCCCAACAGCTGGAAGCCGGCGTTTTCTCCATAAATCTGGAACAACATGATAAATTTCCTCCTTTGCCGGCACGTTTTTGTGCCGGCTTTTTCCAATTGGCTTGATCAGGCCCGGCCGCAAACCGGGCCCGGTGTCTCCCCCGGTCCTTTGGGTTCGGGGGGGATGTCGGTTTCTTCGGGCACCTCGATCTCCTTGATGAGCATCTCGCTGCCCTGCAAAAGGTGGGTATGCTCGGAGCCGCAGGCCGGGCAGGTCTTGCCGTGGGCCACGGTGGGATAGATCTCGCCGCAGCTCTCGCACAGGGTCTGGGCAGGAATGGTCTCCACCCGCAGCTGCGCGCCTTTCAGCAGCTGGGAACGGTCCGCCGCCCAGCGCCAGCAATCCTGCAGGTAGTGCTCCACCACACCGGACACCTCGCCCAGCTGGAGCGTCACCGCGCTGACCCGTTTCACCCGGTTTTTGCGGCCTACCTCTTCCACGCCGCGGATGATGTGGAACACAATGCCCAGTTCATGCATGGCTCATTTCTCCTTCTTGCCGAAGCGGATCTTCATCTCCCGCTTGAGCATATAGGGCAGGATGGCCTTGAACTTGTCCTCACTGCGCACCATGTTGCTGCAATCGGGCAGCTCGCGGGAAAGGTGGATGGCGTCGAACTCGCACTTGGTGGTGCAGATGCCGCAGCCGATGCACTTGTTGGGGTCCACCACCGAAGCGCCGCAGCCAAGGCAGCGGGCGGTCTCGGTCTTCACCTGCTCCTCGGTGAAGGTGCCATGGGCATCCCGGAAGGAGCGGGTGTGATCGATGCGGCCGTCCATAGCCGGGTACTGGCGGGCAGCAGTGTCGTAGCCGGTGAGAACCGCGTTGTCCTTGTCCAGCTCAATGAACTGGCGGCGGTCCCGGCCGATGGTCATGCTGGTGTTGGGCTGCACGAACCGGTGGATGGACACTGCGCCCTGCTTGCCCGCGGCAATGGCGTCAGCTGGGGCCGGTGTACACATCGCCGCCCACAAACACGTCCGGCTGGGCGGTCTGGTAGGTCAGCGGGTCCGCCTGGGCTCGACCGCCGCCACCCAGCTGCACGGTGCTGCCGGTAAGCAGTCCGCCCCACTGGATGCTCTGGCCGATGCTCATAAACACCCGGTCACAGGGCACGGTCATGGTGTCGTTCTCGTCGTAGACCGGAGCGAAGCGGCCGTTTGCGTCGGTGACCGACACGCAGCGCTTGAACTCCACACCGGTGACCTTGCCGTTTTCCTCCAGGATGCGGCTGGGGCCCCATCCGCAGTGGATGTTCGCGCCCTCCTGACGGGCCTCGGCGATCTCCTCGGGGGAGGCGGGCATCTGATTTTCCTGCTCCAGACAGTACATGGCCACTTCCTCCGCGCCGCAGCGCAGGCAGGAGCGGGCCACGTCGATGGCCACGTTGCCGCCGCCGATCACCACCGCCCGGCCCTTGACCGAGGTGGTTTCGTCTTCGCTGACCCGATGGAGGAATTTCACCGCCGTGGTCACGCCCTCGGCGTTTTCGCCGGGAATGCCTGCCAGCCGGCCGCCCTGGCAGCCGATGGCCAGATAGAAGGCCTTGTAGCCCTGGGCACGCAGCTCATCCAGGGTCACATCACGGCCCACTTCCACATTGCAGCGGATCTCCACGCCCATCTGGCGCAGTACCTCGATCTCCGCGTCCACAACATCCTTCTCCAGCTTGTAGGAGGGGATGCCATAGACCAGCATGCCGCCGGGGCGGGCGTTTTTCTCAAACACGGTGGGCTTGTAGCCCTTCTTCGCCAGGAAGAAGGCACAGGACAGGCCCGCCGGGCCCGCGCCCACGATGGCGATTTTGTCGTCGAAGCCGCCCCGGTTGGAGGGGGGCTGGATGGGCGGCACATAACGGGTGGACGCGTCCAGATCCTTCTGGGCGATGAACTTCTTCACCTCATCGATGGCCACCGCCTGGTCGATCTTGCCGCGGGTGCAGGCGTCCTCACAGCGGCGGTTGCACACCCGGCCGCACACCGCCGGGAAGGGGTTCTCCTGCTTGATGAGGGCCAGCGCCTCGGTGTAGCGGCCCTGGGCTGCCATTTTCAGGTAGCCCTGCACCGCGATGTGGGCCGGGCAGGCAGTCTTGCAGGGGGCGGTGCCGGTGTCGTGGCAGTTGGTGCGGTTGGTGTCCCGGTAGTTGATGTCCCACTTTTCCGGGCCCCATTTCACCCGGTCCGGCAGCTCCTGACGAGGGTATTCCACCGGGCCGTCCTTGGTGCAGAGCTTCTGGCCCAGACGCACCGCGCCCGCCGGGCAGTATTCCACGCAGCGGCCGCAGGCCACACAATTTTCGGTGGTCACATTGGCCACGTAGGCCGAGCGGCTCATGTTGGGGGTGTTGAACAGCTGGCTGGTACGCAGGGCATTACAGATGTTCACGTTACAATTGCAGATGGCGAAGATCTTGTTCTCGCCGTCGATGTTGGTGATCTGGTGCACGAAGCCGTTGTCCTCGGCGCGCTTCAGGATGCGCAGCACCTCATCCCGGTCCACATAGTGGCCCTTGTTGGTCTCCACCAGGTAGTCCGCCATGTCGCCCACACCGATGCACCAGTCCTCCGGATCGTCGCCGCATCCCTCGCCCAGCTTGGCGCGGGACATCCGGCAGGAGCAGGGACTGGCGGCATATTTGCCGTCGTACTTATCCAGCCAGTGGGAGATGTGCTCGATGCCCACCGAGCGGTTCTCGGTCTGGATGGCCTGTTCCACCGGGATCACATGCATGCCGATGCCCGCACCGCCGGGGGGCACCATGGCGGTGATGTGCTCCAGCGGCAGGAAGGTCATACGCTCGAAAAAGGCGGTGACCTCCGGGTGCTCGTCGATCTGCTGCTGTTTCATGTTGAAGAACTCGGCGCTGCCGGGCACGAACATGGGCAGCACATACTGCTTCTCCCGCCGCTCGTTTTCCCAGTTGTATTCCAGCAAGCCCACGTTGCTCATTTCCTGCAGCAGGGGCTCCAGCTCCTGGGCGGGTTTACCGGTGACCTTGACCAGCTGGGGCAGGGTCATGGGCTTGCGCACCTTCATTTTCAGGGCCACATCCGCCATCTCGTCGGTGACGATGCCCGCAAGGCCCCAGTATTCCGGGTCCTCGGCGGTGAGCGGGCGCAGCTTGGCGGGTACACGGTCGGTGATCTTCTGGCCCAGCTTTAAAATCTTCTCCCGGGGCTTTTCGTCCTTCGGAATGGAAAAGGGCAGCTTTTCTTCGTCCAGGGGAAAATGGGTCTGACTCATATCCTTATTGTCCTTTCCTTCGTCTCTCAGCTCTTCCAATCATTCACCTGGGTGCGCAGCCAATCGGCCCAGGCCTCGATGCCTTCGCCGGTTTTGGCACAGATGGGAATGACCTCCGCATTCGGATTGCGCATGCGGAGGTACTCTTTGCACTTTTCCAGGTCAAAGTCGAAATAGGGCATCACATCGGTCTTGTTGATGAGCACCACATCACACACCGAAAACATCAGCGGGTATTTCAGGGGCTTGTCGTGGCCTTCCGGCACCGACAGGATCATGGCGTTCTTCACCGCGCCGGTATCGAACTCCGCCGGGCAGACCAGATTGCCCACGTTTTCCAGGATGGCCAGGTCCACATCTTCGGTACCCAGCGCCTCCAGACCCTGACGAGTCATGTCCGCGTCCAGATGGCACATACCGCCGGTGTGCAGCTGGATGGCCTTCACGCCGGTGGCGGCCATCGCCTTGGCATCCACATCCGAATCAATGTCCGCCTCCATCACGCCGATGCGCAGCTGGCCCTCCAGAGCCTTCACCGTCTGCTTCAGGGTGGTGGTTTTGCCCGCGCCGGGCGAGGACATCAGGTTCAGAAGAAATACGCCCTTCTCCTTCAGCTCCCCGCGCAGATTGCGGGCCTGTTCGTCGTTGGATGCAAACACGCTCTGCTTGATCTCGATCACTTTTACCTTGCTGGTGGTATCCGCCATGGGTCCCCCTCCTTGTTTTCCGGGCGGGTCTTGTGGCCCAACCAGAGCCACATTTCTCCTCTCTTCCCCGCCTTTTAGCTGTTAATAGCTTAACATTCCCATTGTAAGCCGTCAATCAAATCCCGATTTTTCAGAGAACAGCCCAAATGAAGGGCTTTTCCTTAAGCGAATTGCATGGTAAAATAAGCCTGTGGTATGTGGTATAGCCACAACAAAAGCCGAGGTGATTTGCATGCCATTTGAAAAACTGAATTCTCCCAGTCTGAAACAATTGTTCGTGCGCCAGCTGCAAGGCATGATCCTTTCCGGCGAATTGCCCATGGGCAGCCAGCTTCCCTCGGAGCGGGAGCTGGCCCGGCAGATGCAGGTAAGCCGGGCGGTGGTGAACGGCGGTCTGACCGAGCTGGCCCAGCAGGGTTTTCTGGAGGTGCGCCCCCGGCAGGGCACCTGTGTGGCGGACTACCGCCGCAAGGGCAACCTTTCCACCCTGATCGCCATCATGGAATACCGGGACGGCGTGCTGGGCAAGGACGAGATCCGCTCGCTGCTGGAGGTACGCCAGGCGCTGGAGCATCTGGCGGTGACCTCCGCCATCCGCTATGCGTCGGACCAGGCGCTGGACAGTCTGGGGGAGCATCTGGCCCACATGGCCCAGGCAGAGGACATCGCCCAGGCCGCCGAGGCGGCGTTCCAGTTCCAGCACGAG
Source organism: Allofournierella sp. (assembly GCF_017889395.1). Lineage (NCBI taxonomy): Bacteria > Bacillati > Bacillota > Clostridia > Eubacteriales > Oscillospiraceae > Allofournierella > Allofournierella sp. Next base: position 12,893 of record NZ_JAGHKE010000058.1, read on the forward strand.
CTGGCGCTGGTGGGCGGCAACAGCATCGTGCCGCTGATCTACTATTCCTTCAAGGCCCCAGTCATCACCCTCTGGATGCGCTTTTGCCGGCTGTACGGCATCGAGGCGCTGCTGCGCAACACCGAGCGCCTGTACGACTGCATCCGTGCCCGGGACGAGCAGGCCGCAGCGGAATGGATCGACCGGTATCTGGGTCAGGCCATCCGGGGCAGCCAGCAGATCTACAGCGAGCGGTGAGTCCCTTTTCCGTTCCGTACCGGACAGCATACAAAAAGAGTGCGCAGCCCCCAAGCTGAGAGGCAGCGCACTCTTTTTGTATACTCTTATAAAATGAAACCGGACGGCTCACTTTTCGGCCCGCATGGCCAGAATTTTGTCCACGATGCAGCCGGCCACCTGGGCCTTGTCCATCTGGGGCTGGGGCTCGGCGCCCTCTTTGGTGATGAAGGTGATCACATTGGTGCCCGCGCCGAAGCCCGCGCCCTCTACCTTCACGTTGTTGCCCACCACCAGATCCAGATTCTTTGCCTCCAGCTTTTTGCGGGCGTTCTCCTCCAGGTTCTGGGTCTCCATGGCAAAGCCGCACAAAAACTGCCCGGCGGGCTTTTCTTCGCCCAGGCTGCGCAGGATGTCCTGAGTCCGCTCCAGCGGGATCGCCCAGCCGCCCTCCGCCTTCTTGATCTTCTCGGTGGCCACGGTGGCGGGGCGGTAGTCGGCCACGGCGGCGGCCTTGATGATGATGTCCTGCCCGGCGGCGCGGCTGGTCACGGCCTCATACATCTCCTGAGCGCTCACCACCGGCACCACCTCCACGAAGGTGGGCGGAGTCAGGGCGGTGCGGCCGGTGACCAGGGTGACCTGAGCGCCCCGCAGCATGCAGTTGCGGGCCAGCTGATAGCCCATGGTACCGGTGGAATGGTTGGTGATGTAACGCACCGGGTCGATGGCCTCCTGAGTGGGCCCGGCGGTGACCAGCACCTTCAGGCCCTGCATATCCTTTTCCAGGGCCAGGTCCCGCAGGATGTACTGGAGCATCACCTCCGGCTCCACCATCTTGCCCATACCGCTGGCGCCGCAGGCCAGATGGCCGCTCACCGGCTGGATCAGCTCCATGCCGTAATGCTCCAGCTTTTTCAGATTATCCTGCACGATGGGGTTTTCATACATCTGGGTGTTCATGGCCGGGGCCACCAGCTTTTTGCACTTGCAGGCCAGCAGAGTGGTGGTGAGCATATCGTCAGCCAGACCGTTGGCCAGCTTGCCGATCACGTTGGCAGTGGCAGGAGCCACCAGGGCGATGTCCGCCTGCTTGGCCACCGACACATGCTCCACATTAAATTCAAAGTTCCGGTCAAAGGTATCCACCAGGCATTTGTGGCCGGTGAGGGTCTCGAAAGTGATGGGGTTGATGAAGTTTGTGGCGTTTTGGGTCATCAGCACCTGAACGTCCGCGTGCTGCTTGACCAGAAGGCTGGCCATGGTGGCCATTTTATATGGCGCGATGCCGCCGGTGACCGCCAGCACCACATGTTTTCCCTTGAGCATGTTGCCGTTTCTCCTTTTTGCCCGGCCACGGGAGGCCGGTTTTCTCTGCCTTTTATTATAACACAAAAACGCCCCGACGAAAGGCGTTCATCCAAAGCCGCTGCCGTGCAAAAAAATTCCATTCTTTTCTTGGGCAACACCGCACAATTCACGCCGTACGGCTCAGGCGGCGTATCACGCCAAAATTTTCTGTGCTTTTTGGTTCATATCACAAAAATTTTTCGGGCGCGCTTCACCACCTGAAATTATGCAGTATCGCCCTTGTTTTGCGCCGGGTTTGGTGCTATACTGAACAGCGTATTGTATCCCGATTTCGGGAATAATAACAAGGAGGACAATTGAATATGTACAAAAACGGAACTGCGAACAACTCCCGCGGGCTGGTTCAGCTTGCCCTTTTTTCGGCCATCATCATCGCAATGGCCATGGTGCCCTTTCTGGGCTACATCCCGCTTGGCTTCATGCGGGCGACGATTATCCACATCCCGGTAATTCTGGGCTCGGTGCTTCTGGGGCCCCGCAAGGGCGCAGTACTGGGCGGCGTGTTCGGTCTCACCAGCCTGGTGAACAACACCGTGGCCCCCAACGTGACCTCGTTTGTGTTCACCCCCTTCTACAGCCTGGGCGATGTGCACGGCAGCTGGGCCAGTCTGGTGATCGTTCTGGTGCCCCGCATTCTGGTTGGCGTGCTTCCGTATTTTGTATTTAAAGGTCTGAAGCGGCTGCTGGGCTCTGCCCCCGGCAAACTCACCGTGAGCCTGGGCGCTGCCGGGTTTGTGGGCTCCATGACCAATACCCTGCTGGTGATGAACCTGATCTTCGTGTTCTTCGGCGAAAGCTACGGCGCAGCCAAGGGCATTGCGGCGGACGCGGTTTATCCCTTCATCCTGTCCATCATCGGGCTGCAGGGTGTTCCGGAGGCCATTGTGGCCACCATCATCGTAGCTCTGGTGGGCCGCCCCTTGCTGCGCTTTGCCAGCAGCAAGACCTAATCATCCATACATCAAACGAGGAGTTTTGACATATGATCCTTGCACTGGACATCGGCAACACCAACATCGTGATCGGCTACCTGGAATCCGAGGAGAACATCGTGTTTGTGGAACGGCTCTCCACCGATCCGGGCAAGACCTCGCTGGAATACGCCATCAGCATCAAAAATGTGCTGGAGCTTTATAACGTGGACATGAACACGCTGGAGGGTGTGATCATCTCGTCGGTGGTGCCGCCCATCACCAACCTGATCTGCCAGGCGGTGCGCACTGTCACCGGCCACGAGGCCATGGTGGTTGGCCCCGGCGTGAAGAACGGGCTGCACATCAAGATGGACAACCCCGCCCAGCTGGGCAGTGACCGTGTGGTTTGCGCCGTGGCAGGCATCCGGGATTACCCGGTGCCTCTGGTGATCGTGGATCTGGGCACCGCCACCACCGTGGAGGTGCTGGATGCGGAGAAGAGCTACATCGGCGGCATGATTTTGCCGGGCGTGAACGCCTCGCTGGAGGCACTGGTGCGCCACACCTCCCAGCTGCCCAAAATCAGCCTGGATTCTCCCCGCCGCCTGATCGGCAAGAATACCATCGAGTGCATGAAGAGCGGCATCATCCACGGCAACGCCGCCTGTCTGGACGGTCTGATCGACCGCATCCAGGAGGAACTGGGCGAGCCGGTGACCGTGGTTGCCACCGGCGGTCTGGCCAATGTGATTGTGCCCCACTGCCGCCACAAGATCATCATCGATGATGCACTGCTTTTGAAGGGCCTGCTGCTCATTTACCAGAAAAATCAGCAGAAGTAATTTTGCAAACGGAAAACGCCCGGGGCTCTGGCCTCGGGCGTTTTATCTATATAAACCGCCGCCCGTCTGCTTGACCGGACCGGCAGCGGATTGTTTTTTGTCTGCCCTTTTACTAGGTTGAGAGCAGTGAACCTTACGCTTTGTATTGTACCGGCCAATTTTTAACTGCCGCTGAATAAACCGTGTGACGGCTGTGAAAGATCGGCTCGCTTTATGAAGATGCTGTGATATTGTGCTTTTATGGCGTACAAAAAGGCCCGCCTCGGGGAAATCTCCGAAGCGGGCCTTCTGCATTTATCGTTCGGCCGGCTCAGTCCAGCACCACCGCAGTGCCGGACACATTCACCATCAGCATGCCGTTGTTGCTGCCCAGCACCTCGTAATCCACGCGCACGCCGACCACTGCGTCCGCGCCCAGATGGGCCGCACGGGTACCCATCTCCTCCAGGGCCTGAATGCGGGCGTTTTTCAGTTCCTCCTCATACCCGGAGCTGCGCCCGCCGAATATGTTTCGCAGCCCGGCACCGATATCCTGAAAGATATCCACACCGGAGATGACCTCGCCGAATACGATGCCCTTGTATTCCCGAATGGAACGCCCCTCCACCGAGGGGGTAGTGGTAATGATCATCAACAACATCTCCTTTTCCGGCACAGGTCAATGCCCGTTTTTCTCATTATAGCATCCACCTGTTCAAAAGACAATGGCAGCGAACAAAAAGCGCTTTGCATTGCAGGGCAGAATGTGCTACAATCGAATGCGGTTTCGCCCGGACCCGGTGTGGACCACATGATAACTTACCATCAAAGAAGGCGTTTTTCATGGAAACTTCCCGACGGGATGCCCGGTTTGATAATTTGAAAGGCATTCTGATTTTTCTGGTGGTGTTCGGCCACCTGCTGGAACTGGTGGGCGGCCCTGCCGCCGCCTGGCTGTACCGGCTGATCTATTCCTTCCACATGCCCGCGTTCGTGTTCTGCTCCGGCTGGTTTGCCCGGTTCGACGCAGCCCGCTTTTTCCGGCGGCTGCTCTACCCGTACCTGGTGTACCAAACGCTGTACCTTCTGTTTGACCGGCTGGTGCTGCACGGCGACGCTCCACTGCAATACACCACCCCCTACTGGCTGCTGTGGTACCTGTTTTCGATGATGCTCTGGACCCTGCTTTTGCCTCTGATCGACGGGGCAAAAAGCCCGAAGGCCGCCCTTCTGGCCTGCCTGGCCGCCGCGCTGGCCTCCGGATTTGATCCCTCCATCGGTTACAGCATGAGCCTTTCCCGCACGCTGGTGCTGCTGCCCTTCTTCGCCGCCGGGCATCTGGCCGCGGGCGGTGGGCTGCGCGGCCTGTTGCCCCAGCTTCCCCGGCGCGGGGTGATTGCCGCGCTCTCCGGCTGGATTGCCCTTGCAGGCACACTGCTCTGGCTGCGGCGCGGCGTGGTGCGCAGCGTGTGGTTTTATGCCAGCCGCTCCTATGAGGGCGCGCACTATGACCCGGAGCTGCGAGTTCTGCTGCTGGCCACCAGCGCCGCCTGGATCGCCCTGCTTTTGCTCATCGTTCCAAAACAGCCGCTGCCTTTGGTTGCGGCCCTTGGGCAGTACACCCTTCCGGTGTTCCTTGTGCACGGCTTTTTCGTGCGCAGCCTGCGGCTGCTGCGCCCGTCCCTGCCGCCGCTGGCGGGCATTGGACTGGCCATTCTGGTGGCTCTGCTGCTCTGTGCGGTGCTGGGCAACCGGTTCACCGCTGCCCTGCTGCGGCCCACCTTCTGCGCGCCGCAGCTGAGCCGCCCTGTTCCGGGGCTGCAAAAAAATGTGGCAAAGCGCCCTGCCCGCTGAATTTTCTCCCCGCATCCACCGGACGCGGGGCTTTTTTGCGCCCGAAAGCCGTTGTCTTTCTCCACCGTCGTGGTATAATATAACCAGTCATTTCCGGGCAGTTTGCCCGGGAGCATTCCGCAAACAAAGGAGTTACAAGCCCATGCGTTCCCTTCCCGCCGACTGCGATGCGCTGCTCACCTGCATTCAGGAGGAAAACGGCATCGCCCTGCTGCGCTGCCAGACCAGCGCCCCCCAGCTGCTTTTGCCCGACGAGCTGGACGGCCTGCCCATCACCCGTCTGGGGGATTACGCCTTCAGCGCCCGGGAGCCCCGGCAGCTGCCTGAAGGGGCGTTTCAGCTTCTGCTGACCAGCGGCGGCGGGCAAATCCCCACCCACGACGCGGCGGCCCTGCGGCTGGTGCGCCTGCCCCAAAAGGCCCTTTCTCTGGGCAACTACGCCTTTTACGGCTGCACCGGGCTGGAGGCACTGGAAATTGGCGGCAGTTTGCAGAGCGTGGGAACCGACGCTTTTATGAACTGCTTTTCCCTGCGGCGGGTGACCCTGGCCTGCCCGGCGGAGGAATGCCGCTGCCTGCGCAGCCTGCTGCAGGAATATTCCGGCGAGCTGGAGCTGCGTTTTTCCCCTGCCGCCGGGCCGGAGTGCCGCCTCTTCTTCCCCGCTTACGACGAGGACTATGAGGAGATGGCAGCCCCCCATATTTTTCATTACAACATCCGGGGCGTGGGTTACCTGTGCCGCCAAAGCTTTGACGGTCACCGGTTCCGCTACGACCAGTACGACGCCTCGCTGGACCTTTTGCTGCGCACCCACGAGTTTTCACTGGCGGTGCGCATGGCACTGGACCGGCTGCGCTTTCCGGTGCAGCTGAGCGAGACCGCCCGCGCCGCGTATCTGACCTGTCTTTCCCGGCACACAGCCCAGCTGCTGGAGCTGGTTCTGGCCGAAGCGGACACCGCGCCCCTGGCCTTTGTGCTGGGGCTGGACCTTCTGGACCGGCAGGCACTGGCCGAGGGCTGTGAGCTGGCCCGAGCCGCCCGCCGCACCGAGGCACTGGGCCTGCTGCTGGAATACCAGAACCGACGCTTCGGCGCGCCCCGGGCCCGATCCTTTGACCTGTGAGGCACCCTATGATGCAACAAGAACAACGACACGACCCCTGGCCGGAGCTTGGCCAGAAGATTCTGATCGCGGCCCGCAGCGAGCTGTATCTGAACCTTCCCTTTCTGGATGCGGCGCTGTGCAGCCTGCCGCTGAGCACCCGCGAATCCACCCAGAGCCTTGCCACCGACGGCACCGCGCTTTATTACAACGGGGCTTATTTAGCCCAGCGGTATGAGCGGGCCCGCAGTCTGGTCTGCCGAGCCTACCTGCACAGCCTGTTGCACTGCATGCTGCGTCACCCGCCCAAAAAGGCCGGGCGGGACGGCGAGCTGTGGGATCTGGCCTGCGACATCGCGGTGGAGTCCATTCTGGATGCCCTGCCCCAGCGCTGCCTGGTTCCTGCCGTGCCCCGGCCCCGCCGGGCGCACTGGTACGGTCTTTTGCAGGCCGAGATGAAGGTGATCACCGCCGAGGCCGTTTACCGGTACTTCCGCCGCCACCCGCTGGAGGATATGGACAGGGCCACCCTGGCTCGGGAGTTTCTGGAGGACGATCACCGGCTGTGGGAGCGGGCACAGAACGACGAGCAGGAGCAGAACGCCTCCAGCCAGTGGCAGAACATCGCCGAGCGCATCCAGACCCAGCTGGAGACCATGTACACCGAGGCGGGCGCGGGCGGCGACGCAGTGCTGGAGCGGCTTCGGGTGGAAAACCGCCCCACCGCCAACTACAAGACCTTCCTGCACCGGTTCGCGGTGCTGGGCGAGGAAATGAGCGTGGATGTGGATTCCTTCGACTACGGCTACTACACCTACGGCCTGCGCCGCTACGGCAACATTCCTCTGATCGAGCCGCTGGAGACCCGTGAGGCCCGGCGCATCGAGGATCTGGTCATCGCCATCGACACCTCCATGTCCACCTCCGGTGCACTGGTGCGCAGCTTCCTTTCCTATACTTACGCCATTTTAAAGAACACCGAGAGCTTTTTCCGCCGCTTTCAGCTGCGCATCCTGCAATGCGACGACCAGCTGCGGGCGGACAAAACCATCACCAGCGCCCAGGAGCTGGCGGATTACATGGAGCATTTTGAGCTGATCGGCCAGAGTGCCACCGACTTCCGCCCGGTGTTCGAGCATGTGAACAAGCTGCGAGAGGAGGGAGCCTTCCGCCACCTGAAGGGAATTCTATATTTCACCGACGGCCTGGGCGTCTACCCCGCCAGGCGCCCGCCCTACGACGCAGTGTTTGTGATGCTGGCAGGCCAGGGCAACCCGGAACGGGTGCCGCCCTGGGGCATCCGCCTGCTGATCGACGAGGACGAGCTGACTGAGTCCGCATCCCAGCCCATACAAGGAGCATAACGCCATGAACATCAAACGAGCCAAACAAGAAATCATCAACACGGTGCGCGCCTACCTGGCCAAGGACGAATTCGGCGCCTACCGCATTCCGGCCGTGCGCCAGCGGCCCATTCTGCTGATGGGCCCTCCGGGCATCGGCAAGACCCAGATCATGGAGCAGATCGCCAATGAACTGGACATCGACCTGGTGGCCTACACCATCACCCACCACACCCGCCAGAGCGCGCTGGGCCTGCCCTTCATCGAGCACCGCAGCTTCGGCGGCAGAGAATACGCCGTGACCGAGTACACCATGAGTGAGATTCTTGCGGCGGTCTGGCAGGCCATGGAGCGCAGCGGCCGCAAGGAGGGCATTCTGTTTCTGGACGAGGTGAACTGCATCTCGGAGACGCTGGCCCCCATGATGCTGCAATTTTTGCAGTGCAAGACCTTCGGCAACCAGCGGCTGCCGGAGGGCTGGATCATCGCCGCCGCGGGCAACCCGCCGGAGTACAACAAGTCGGTACGGGAGTTCGATGTGGTGACGCTGGACCGGGTCAAGCGCATCGACGTGAAGGAGGACTACGCCGCCTGGAAGGAGTACGCCCTGCGCCGGGGCATCCATGGAGCCATTCTCTCCTATCTGGACATCCGCAAGGACCACTTCTATAAGGTGGAGGCCGGGCCGGAGGGCATGCAGTTCGTCACCGCCCGCGGCTGGGAGGATCTTTCCGAAATTCTGCACACCTACGAGGCCCTGGGCCTTACCGCCGACCGGGAGGTGGTGGGCCAGTATTTACAGATGCCCGCCATCGCCAAAGACTTCGCCAACTATCTGGAGCTGTATGCCAAGTACCGCCGGGTCTACCGGGTGGAGGAGATTTTGAACGGCAACTGGGAGGCCCTGCGGGCCCGGGAGCTGGCCGCCGCCCCCTTTGACGAAAAGCTCAGCGTACTGGGTCTGGTGCTTTCCCGCCTGAATGAGAGCGCCCGCGCCGCCTGGCAGCTGGATCAGCTGGCGGGCCTTCTGCACGAGAGCCTGCTGCGGGTGAAGGCCGCGCTGGGCCAGACCCCCGCCGCCCAGATCCTGACCGCCGAGCTGGCGGGGCTGGACCGGCAGATCGCCGCCAAAAAGGAAGCAGGCAGCGCCGACCGGCAGGGCATGCAGCTGCTGAACCAGGCCGCCCGCACCCTGGAGGGCTACCTGCACACGCTGGAGCTGGAGGCCCCCGCCGAGCCCTTCGACCGGCTCAAAGAGCTATTCTCCGAAACCCTCGAGCAGCGGGCCGCTGCCACCGATGAGACCGGCAGCTATCTGGCCAACGCCTTTGCTTTCCTGGATGAGAGCCTGCCCGGCAGCCAGGAGCTGGTGATCTTCGCCACCGAGCTGACCGCCGGCTTCTATACCTCCTGGTACATCGAGACCTTCGGCTGCGAGGCCTACTTTGCCCACAACAAGGACCTGCTTTTCGCGGACACTGAGAACGCCCTGCTGGGCGAGATCGCCGCCGCCCGGGCCGCCCAGAATGGAACGGCCGGCGAAGAATTAACGCTGTAAAATCGCATAAAAAGGCCGCTGCCCTTTCTCCTTTTGCGGGAAGGCAGCGGCCTTGATTTTTTAAGAAGAAACGCCTGTTACGCCGCCTGCTGCTCCAGCTGGCAGATGTGGTTCATCTCCCGGCGAATCAAAATGGTGGTGGTCACAAAAGCAACGCCGTCTGCGATGGGGCCCGCAAACAGAATGCCGTCGATTCCCATGAACAGGGGCAGGATCAGGATCAGCGGCACCAGGAAGAAAACCTGACGGGTGAGCGACAGGATCACGCCTTTGATGGGCTTGCCGATGGCCGCGAAGAAGTTGGAGGAGATGAGCTGCACACCGTTTACCAGTACCATGAACAGGAAGATGCGCATGAAACGCACTGCAAACTCGAAGTACAGCGCATCGCCGGTACCGAAAATGGAGATGATCTGCCGCGGGAACACCTGGAACAGGATAAATCCGATGGCAGACACCACCAGGTTACAGCTGATGGCCAGCTTGTAAATACCCCGCACCCGGGCGTACTGCTTTGCGCCGTAGTTGAAGCCCACAATGGGCTGAGACCCCTGCGAAATGCCGATGATGATGGACAGCAGAATTGCGTTGGTCTTGATCACGATGCCGCAGGCTGCCAGCGGGATGGAGCTGCCGTATTCCGACTGCGCACCATAGAAGGTGAGCGAATTATTCAGCACGATCTGCACAAAGGTAATGGCCACCTGGTTCAGGCTGTTGCTCATCCCCAGGCTGGCGATCTGGGCCCACTCCCGCAGCCGGTAGCCGAAGTGATGGGGCTGCAGATGAATGTGGCGGAAGCACCGGGCATAGTTGATGGCCATCAGGAAGGAAAGCAGCTGGCCGATCACCGTAGCCCAGGCCGCGCCTGCCACGCCCATCTGGAACACGAAAATAAAGATGGGGTCCAAAATGGTGTTGGTGATGGCGCCCACCAGCATACAGGTCATGGAATACTTGGGGCTGCCGTCCGCACGGGCCAGATTGCTCATGGCGTTGGTCACAATCAGCAGCGGCATGCCCAGAGCGGTGATGCGGGTGTAGCTTTCCGCATAAGGCATGATCTCCGCGTTGGCACCGAATGCCTTCAGCATGGGGTGCAGGAACAGCTGGACAATCACCAGATACGCAATGCCCAACGTGAACATCATGGTAATGGCGGTACCCACCGCCTTTTCCGCGTTTTCCTTATGCCCGGCCCCCAGCTCCAGTGAGAAGCGGGAGGCACTGCCGATGCCGATCAGCAGCGCAATGGACAAACAGATGGTGGTGAGCGGGTAGGCCACGTTGGTGGCCGCGTTGCCCAGATAACCCACGCCCTGACCAATGAAGATCTGGTCCACAATATTATAAAGCGAGCTCACCAGCATGGCGATCACGCTGGGGATCGCATAACCCCGCAGCAGCTTGGGCAGCGGTTCATAGCCCAGGGGATTGGCCCCCTGCTCCGATTTCATTGTCATATAGACTCACTCCTCCCTTTCCCGGTTCATTGCTTCCAGCTCCAGCCGGTTCTGTTCCACCGCGGCTTCGCCCACCTTCTCCAGCAAACGCATGAACTGGACTCGCTCCTCCTCGGTAAGACCACTGGTAATGCGCTGGTTCCAGTCGTCACAGATGCTGCGAATCGGTTGGTAGGCCGCCCTTGCCTTTTCGGTGGGGTACAAACAGCAGGTACGCTTGTCCTTTTCGTTGGGCCGCCGTTCCAGATAGCCCATCTTCTCCAGTGCCGCCACCGAGCGGGTGATGTTGCTGGGGTTGATGTAGAACAGGGTGTTGAACTTGTCCTGGGTGATGCCCGGCACCTCGCAGATGCGCAGAACATACATGTGCTGGCTACTGTTCAGTCCGAAGGGGGCAAGCATTCGGTCCAGATGGATCTTGTTGTACCGGTCGGTGACCGAGATCCATTTGATAAGCTTCATGGCGCTCTTTCGCTCCTTTTATCTGATTTTCTCAAACAATATTATACAAAAATTCATTTGCGCGCGCAAGCTTTTTGCCCACCTGTATTTGAATTCCACCGCTTCGCACGGTTTTCCCCACCAGGTTTGGATATTTTTGTGCATATCGTTTTCACAAAAGCTGCTGCCATGCTGGATTCCGGCGCGCCGATATGATACAATAAAGCCCAGTATCCCCGGCCCTTCGGCCGGAAAGTGAGGTCAATCATGCGTCAAAACAACTCCCCCCGCCACAAGAACGGGGGCTTCAGTTCTTCCATTGGTTTCGTGATCGCCTGCGTGGGCTCCGCGGTGGGCCTGGGCAACATCTGGATGTTCCCCTATCGGGTGGGCCAGTACGGCGGCGCCGCCTTTCTGATTCCCTATCTGCTGTTCACCTTCCTGTTCGGCTGGGTGGGTCTTTCCGCTGAGTTCGGCGTGGGCCGTCTGGCCCGCACCGGCACCATCGGCGCCTATGAATACTGCTTCGGTTCCCGGGGCAAAAAGATGGTCGGCTCTGTCCTCAGCTGGATTCCCCTGCTGGGTTCGCTGGGCATCGCCATCGGCTATGCGGTCATTCTGGGCTGGGTGCTGCGCAG
>NZ_JAGHKE010000059.1:0-19113 GCF_017889395.1 Allofournierella sp.
CGACGCACCGCTGAAGATTCTGGAATTTGCCCAGCTGATGCAGGGCCAGCCCAACTGGCTGCACACCTTCTTCGGCCAGATCATGGACAAGGCCCAGTACAAAAAATGGCTGTTCGGCCGTTACCACAAGGACCGCAAGCTGGGTACCAAGACCCAGGCGGTGTTCTGTGATGTGATTCCGCTGGAGGATTGAACGCTTCTCTGAAAGTATGGTCCGCGGACAAGGCGGGCAAACTGCCTTCCCACAGTCAAACCGAAACAAAAATGCCGAGGGCGGCCTTCCGACAACAGGAGGGCCGCCCTTGTTTGCCTGCCGAAGAGGAATTGCGGAGAATGGTTTTGATTGTGCCGGTCCGGGGGATTTGGTATAATGAGAAAACGAATGAAATACATGTGAACGGGCGTGGACCACAAGGCAAAGGAGAACGCGGATGCACCCGGTAAACGGTCAGCAATGGAACACAGTAAACGAAAAATGGATGCGGCTACATTGGTGGATGACCGCCAGCCTTGCGCTGGCTGCAGCGCTGCTGGAAGTCATTATGGCTTTTGCATTGAACCGGATCGAGGGGGTTGTGAATTCCGACCCCACCCGTTATGCCATCAAGTATCTGCTGATCCCGGTGGCGCTCAACAGCATTCTGGTGCTGATCGGCCTGCTGGCGATGAACAGTCGGCGGAAGGGGCAGATCCGGCAGGTGCTCGTGTCGCTGTGTATGGCGGGGGTGTGCCTGGTGCTGTATGGGGTGCACAGCCTGTTCCCGGCGCTGATCCTGCTTCCGGTGGTGGCCATTCTGCTCACCGTTTCCTACGGCGATTACCGTCTTACCTCCATCACCGCGGCGGTGTGCCTGCTGGGCGTACCGGTGGTGGATCTGGTGGTGGTCTGGGACTCCACCCAGCGCCACCGGCTGGAAAATGTGGAAAATCGCATCAACTGGCTGCTGGGTCTGGTGATGCTGCTGGGCTGTTATCTGCTGAGCCTTGTCTCCATTTATTACGAGCGGGAGCGTATCCGCCAGGCCGCCCGGCAGGAATGGGAGCTGCGGCGGGACGGCCTGACCGGCCTGCTGAATCGAATGGCACTGGACGACCGGCTGGGCCAGCTGTGCGCCGGCGGGCAGGGCGTTGTGGTGATGATGGACCGGGATGGTTTCAAGCAGCTGAACGACACCCTGGGCCATTTGCAGGGCGATGCCTGCCTGCAGATGGTAGCGGGCATCCTGCGCAGCTATGCAGGAGAGGATGCAGCTTTCCGCTATGGGGGCGACGAATTCTGCATGGTGTTCCACGCACCGGAGTCCAGCCGCATCGTGCAGACCTGCGAGCGGATTCGCAAGGCCCTGGAGGGCATCTGCCTGTTTTCGCCCTGTCGGGTAGGGGCCAGCTTCGGTATGGCCGAGTGCCGGCCGGGTATGAATCCGGAACAGCTGCTTAAAAATGCCGACAGTGCCCTCTATCAGGCAAAGGAGGAGCGGGGCTGTATCCGCCGATGGGAACAAACCGCAAGATAAAAAGCGCCGCAGAGAGGCCTTGTCTCTCTGCGGCGCTTTTGTTTGTACGGAAAATCAGTCGGTCACATCGGTGGGAGATTTGATGGTCTGCTCGGGGCGTTTGGCCAGCACGCGGCTGTTGGCGGGCACCGATTCGGTGATGAAGGTTCCGCCGCCGATGGTGGTGTTCTCTCCGATCACGGTCTCGCCGCCCAGCACCGAGGCGCCGGAATAGATGGTCACATTGTCGCACACGGTGGGGTGACGCTTCACGCCCATCAGCTGCTGGCCGCCGCGGGTGGACAGCGCGCCCAGAGTAACGCCCTGATACAGCTTCACGTGATTGCCGATGATGGTGGTTTCGCCGATGACCACACCGGTGCCGTGGTCAATGAAGAAATATTCGCCGATCTGCGCGCCGGGGTTGATGTCGATGCCGGTGCTGCTGTGGGCGTATTCGGTCATGATACGGGGGATGTAGGGCACGTTCTGCAGATACAGCTCGTGGGCCACCCGATAGATGTAGATAGCGTAAAAGCCCGGGTAGCAGAAGATGATCTCCTCCCGGCTTTTGGCGGCGGGGTCGCCCTCAAAGCCTGCCTGCACGTCCTTCAGCAGAGTCTGCTGCAAGGTGGGCAGCTTTTCAAAAAAGGCGGCGCATACCTCATCGGCCCGGGGCTCGGTGTGCAGCTGGCAGCCCTCCTTGCCGCACTCGTACAGCAGGGCGGTGGCCAGCAGGGAGCGCAGGTCGTCATACAGCCGGTCCAGCCGGTAGCCGGCATAGTGGTCTCCGAAATCGCCCAGGCGGCTGTCGGGGCCGTAATAGCCGGGGAAGATGATCTCTTTCAGGTCCCGCAGGATGTTGATCACTGCTTTGCGGTTGGGCAGCTCCATGCCCTGCTTCAGGGTGAGCAGCTCGTGGCTTTGGTAGTTTTCATTCAGGCCCTGGACCGTTTTCTGGATGGCCCGACGCTTGATCTCGTTCATAAAAGGCTCCTTTCACCGGTGACCCGGCCCTGTGTCGCCGCTGGCGGCGCAGCGGTGGGGGAATAGTTTAATCATACCTGTTTGGGCGGGATGCGTCAATGCAAAGCGGAAAAAAAGAACAGGGGGCCGCACGCCTGTGCGGCCCCCTGCCCTCGTGTGAAAACAGAAAAAGGAAACGATATGAAAAATCGGGATCGGTATAGGGATCAGGCCTGGGTCTTTTCGCCCAGAACCACATTCAGAGTGATCAGCTCGCCGTTCCGGTCCACCTGAACCTGAACGGTGTCGCCCGCGGCATAGTCCTGCAGGGCGTTGGTCACATCGGTGGCGGTGGTTACGGTCTTGGTGCCCACGCTCACGATGCGGTCACCAACCTTCATGCCGGCGTTGGCAGCGCCGCTGCCCTCAGTAACGCTCTGTACGTAAGCGCCCAGAGTGGAAACGCCGTACTGCATAGCGGTCTGAGCGTCGGTGATGCTCACCACGGTGATGCCCAGAACAGGACGGCCGGTCACGTAGCCGTTTTCGATCAGATCCTGGGCCACAGCCTTGGCGGTGTTGATGGGAATGGCGAAGCCCAGACCCTCGGCGTTCTCATCAGCGTTCTTCGCGTTTACGATGCCGATCAGCTCGCCCTTGGAGTTGAACAGGCCGCCGCCGGAGTTGCCCGGGCTGATGGCAGCGCTGGTTTGGATCAGGTTCATGGTGTTGCCTTCCACGGTCACACTGCGGTTCAGCGCGCTGATGATGCCGTCGGTGGAGGTCACGCCCAGGTTGCTGGGGTTGCCCACCGCGATGGCGGTCTCACCGATGGCGATGGTGTCGGAGTCGCCCAGGATCGCCGGGGTCAGGCTGGAGGCATCGATCTTGATGACCGCGATGTCGCTCTGGGAGTCCGAGCCGATCAGAGTGGCGTTGTAGGTGGTGCCATCGTTCAGCTTCACGGTGATCTGCTGGGCACCCTCCACCACATGGGCGTTGGTGATGATGTAGCCGTCAGCGGTGAAAATCACGCCGCTGCCCGCGCCGCTCACAATCTGCTGACCGCCCCAGAAGCCGTAGCTGGTGGTGACCATCTGCTCGGTGGTGATCTCCACCACGCTGGGGGTGATGGAATTGATCACGTTCACCAGCGGGTCCAGAGAAGCGGAACCGTCGGTGCTGCTGGTGGCGGTACCGGAGGGATTGGCACTCTGGTACACGATGCGGGCACTGCTGGTCTTGTCGGCCACGTAGAAGCCCGCGTAGCCGCCGCCGAAGCTTACGCCTGCCACCAGCACCAGTGCCAGGGCGCCCGCGGCCACCTTCTTCAGCCGGGGATGGCTCTTCTTCATGCGGGGCGGCTGGGGCTCGCCGCCCATGGGAGCGGAGGGGCCAAAGCCGGGCGTGGAAGTGCCGGGGGTGGTGTAGTCGGTGCTGCTGCCGGCGCCCATGGAGGGTTCACCGGTGGGGCCCCTCGGGGTGTAGGCGGGTGAAAAAACTGTGAAATCCATGTATAATTGGTATGATTCCGGGCGCGGAATGATGCCCGGGCTCATACCATATAAGCATATCATATTTGGAAAGGCAGGGCAATGGCGTGCGGGTGATACGTGAAGGAGAAGAATTCCTGTTATATAAAGAAAAACTGCTTGTGGGGCGGTGCAGCTGTGTTCAACAGGGCGAGAGCTGGCAGCTTGCCTCCTTCTGGGTGGACCCGGCCTGGCGGCGGAAGGGCTACGGCAGCTTTTTGCTGCGGCAGGTGCTGAAAAGCACCGGCGGATATACCGGCGAAAGCCTGCATTTTCTGACGCTGGGGGAGAGCCCGGCCGAACAGGCGCTGGCGGAAAAATTCGGCTTTTCCCCTGCCGGGAATCTCTGGCGCAGGCACCGGGTGCCGGACCCCACCGCGGTTGGCCTGACCCACGATTTTCTGCGGCAGAATCTGCTGCCCGGCGGCTTTTTTGTGGATGCCACCTGCGGCAACGGGGGCGATACGGAATTTTTGTGCCGGCTGGCCGGGCCAGGGGGCCGGGTGCTGGCGCTGGATCTGCAGCAGCAGGCAGTGGACAACACCAACGCCCGGCTGGCCGCGGCGGGCCTTTCGGACATTGGCCGGGCGGTGCAGGCGGACCACGCAAATCTGGCACAGCTGGTGGAAGCGGGCAGCGCGGACTGTGTGGTCTTCAACTTCGGCTATCTGCCCGGGGCGGACCACAGCCTGTTCACCACCCCGAAAAGCAGCCTGCCCGCGGTGGAGGCCGCGCTGGCGGCGCTGCGGCCCGGCGGAATTCTGGCGGCCTGTTTGTACAGCGGCGGCCCCAACGGTGACGGGGAGAAGAATGCTCTGCTGGAATTTTTCCGGGCGCTGCCCATCCGGGAATACACGGTGCTGGTGTGTGAGTTCGCCAACTGGGCGCCCACCGCGCCGCTGCCCTGCTTTGTGCGCAAAAAGGGCTGGTGACACCTGTTTACAGAATCAAAAAAGGAGCCTTCCCGGCGGGAAGGCTCCTTTTTCATTGAGACGAGGAAACTGTTTTCTCAATGCAGTTGTGCGAAAAAGGGTTATGCGTTTGTCTGGGCACCCTTCTTTTCCTTCTTCCAGCGGCGGACGATGGCCACCACGCCCCAGGCAATCAGGCCGGTGGCAATGATGCCTTCACCGATCAGGATGAAGTAGTAGTTGGCAAAGGGCAGCTCGCCCACCGCGGTGCCGTGCACAATGCCGTTCATGGCGTTGGAGTTCACGGTGGTGTACAGGATGTGCTTGAGTGCCTGACGGGCAAAGTAGCGGGAAGCGGGGTTGGTGATGTCCAGCGGAGCGTCTACCGCGTAGCCGGTGAGCTTCAGGTCGCCGCCGGCGCGGATGCACTGCTCGGTATCCATCACGCCGCCGTTGTCGTAGTCGGTGATCACGGTGCCGTCAAAGCCCCACTCGTTGCGCAAAACGCCGGTGAGCAGGTTGTAGTCGCCGCCGGACCAGGTGCAGCCCACCCGGTTGAAGGCGGACATCACGGCCATTACCGCCGGGATGTCGGCAGTGGTCTGGGTAAAGCTGTCGGTGGCCTCGTCGTACTGCTGCACCATGATCTCGGTGGTGGGCCGCTCTTCGATGCAGGTCTGGAAGGGCTTGAGGTAGATCTCGCGGATGGCCTGCTCGTTGGAGAAGGTGGCCACATGGCTGCGGTGATCCTCCTGGTCGTTCAGTGCGAAGTGCTTGATGTAGGCGTATACGCCCTTTTCTGCACAGGCGCTGGCGGCCTGAAGGGCCAGTTCGCCGGACATGAATCCGTCTTCGGAGTAGTACTCGAAGTTACGGCCGGCGAAGGGGGTGCGGTGGATGTTCATGGCGGGTGCGTACCAGCCGCTGATCAGGCCGATGTAGGTGTGGGTGCCCCAGTTGCCGTCGGCGGCCAGAGCGTCCTCGCCCACATAGTAGCCGTGCAGGTAGGAGTTGTTGCGATCCCAGCTGGCGGCCAGGTTGGTGGCGCAGGGATAGGTGATGGAATAGGGCTCGTGGGTGATGCCGCCCTCGTTCAGGCCGGAGGGGCCATCGTAGTCAATGGCGCGGGGCTTGCCCACGTTGGAGGAGGCCAGAGTCTGGTAACCGCCGTTGCGCACGATGCTCTCCAGTTCGGTGGCGTCCATCTGGTCGATCAGGGCATCCCAACCGCCCTCGGCCTCTACTTCGTCGAAGTCGCGGCCGCGGAAGTCGATCAGCTCCAGATCGCCGTCATTGCCGTAGGTGCCGTCCAGTGCGGCGGCCTCTTCCTCGGTCATGGGGTTCAGGGACGCCTCGGCGCCCTTGGCCTGGATGGCTTCTTTGATCTCATCGGAGACTTCCACCTCCCAGGTGTAGCCGTTCTTTTCGCTGAACTCGCTCTTGCGCTGGCTGTCCTGAGTACCGTGGGTGGTGGGGAAGGTGCCTGCCCAGTCCTGACGGGACAGGTACTGGTCGCGGGGGGTCAGCTCATCGTAGATGGCATGGTCGAACTGGTTGGTGATTTCGGCACCGGCAGCAGAGGTGGCATAGGTCACGTTGTCCACGCCGCCGTTGTCGGTGTAGTCGTAGGTCCAGCAGCCCACAAAGCTTGCGTCGGGGGTGCCGAACAGGCCGTCGCTCTCCACGCCCGCATAGGCCAGGAAGTTGTTGTTGGCCGCATGGGCGTTGGAGGCGGCAGTCAGCAGGTAGTCGCCGGCCTCCAGAATGTAGGTTTTGGCCTGCACGTCGTCGTAGGAAATGAAGTCCTTTTTGTTCACCGTGATGGTAACAGTCTCGGACTGGCCGGGAGCCAGCTCGCCGGTCTTCTCAAAGCCCACCAGAGAGGAGGAAGCCTTCTCAATGTGGTTGGTTTTGTCGTATTCGGTGTAGGGGCTGTTCAGATACAGCTGCACCACATCGCGGCCGGCCACCGAGCCGGTGTTGGTCACGGTCACGTTCACCTGAATGTCGCCGTTGGCGTCCATCTCGCTCATGGTGAAGTCGGACCACTGGAAGGTGGTGTAGGACAGGCCGTAGCCGAAGGGATACTGTACGGTGGTGGCGTAGTCATAGTCACCCGCGTTACCCTGGTCCAGAGTCTTGTCGAAGTAGCGGGTCTCGTAGTACTTGTAACCCACGTAGATGCCTTCGTCGTAGAATACGGCGGCCTCCACATCGCTGCCGTTATTGACCATCATCATGTCGCCCATGTTCTGCATGGCGGGGGAGGAGAACAGGTCGTAGGCGAAGGTGTCCACCAGATGGCCGGAGGGGTTCACATTGCCGCTCAGTACGTCCGTAATGGAGCGGCAGGTGTCGCCGCCTGCGCCGGGGGCCCATAGCACCGCGGAGATGTTGGGGTAATCCTTCACCCAGCCCAGCTCAAAGGCGTTGTTGGCGTTGACCACCAGAATCACGTTGTCGAAGTTATCGTTCAGGTACTGGATCACGCCCAGCTCCACGCTGTCCGGCTCCAGATAGTGCTTGTCCTTATCCTCTTCAATGTCGGTCCAGTCGCCCATGTAGCGGCCCAGGTCGCGGCCCTCGCCGCCGGTGCGGGCGATGAAGAAGACGGGGATGGTGCCTTCGGCTTCCTGCTTGGCCTCGTCGGGAATGGCGGAGATGGGAGCCTCGTTGATGGACCAGTCCTCAGCGCCGCCGTACATAATGGCGCCGCCGCCGCGGGTGTAGGTGCTGTGGTTGTCGGAGTAGAACTTCCACAGGGACTCGTTCACCTCAAAGCCCTGCTCCAGCAGAGCGGTGCGCATGTCGCTGGAGATGGTGCTCACGCCGGAGCCTGTACCGCCAGCCAGCAGATCCACCGAGGAGGCAGAGAACAGGCTCAGCTTGGAGTCGGCGGCCACGGGCAGGCCCTTGCCGTTCTCGGTGTTGTTGTAGAGCAGTACAAAGCCTTCCGCGCCGGCTTTGCGGGTGAATTCCTGCTCCGCAGCCTGCAGGGCTTCGGAGTCGGTGATGTCGCGGGTGTAGTAGGCGGCATCCACGCCGTCCACAGCGCTGCTGCTGGAGAAATCCGTCTCGCCGAAAATGTCGCGCAGCACCAGATCGTACATCGAGGTGGTGATGACGGAAAGCGCGATCGAGAACGCCAGCAGGATGGCCAGCAGCGGCGTGAGGATCGCGGTGAACGCCTTCGCGCTCAGTTTTTTCTTCTTGTCCTTTGCCATGAAAATCCTCCTTATAAGTATCTGCTTTGCAGCCGCGCCGGGCAAAAAAGCGCGCCTGCTCGCCTTGCTTCTTTCTCCGGAAAACCGGCCCCGTGCCAGGGAAAAAGGTCGGAGAAAACGCAAGGAGAAACCGCCGGGGCCGGCTCTTCGGCCCAAACTATAACAAAAGGGAACACCCCTGGCAATGGGTGTTCCCTAAACTGCATCTTTTTTTCGTGTACTGTACATTTGGCCGTTTGAAGGCGGGGCTCAATGGTCGGCCAGGCTGAACAGGATGTTCAGGTGGAATACGTCCCCGTCCACATGGGCCGTCAGCTCGCCATCGTATTTGTGCACGATCATCTGGATGCTCCGCAGGCCGAAGCCATGGCAGGAGGTATCCGCCTTGGTGGTCAGAGGCAGACCGTTCTGGAAGGTGAGCGTGCCGTCAAAGTAGTTGTCCTGCTGGATGAGCAGCATGCTGCCCCGGGCCTTGACCACCAGATTGATGATGCGCCGTTCCCGCTGGGGCACGGCCGCCACCGCCTCCAGAGCGTTGTCGATCACGTTGCCGAACAGGCAGTACAGATCACTGTTTTCCAGAAAAGCCAGCTTTTCTCCATCCACCATACAGGAGAGCTGGATGCCGTTCTGTTCGCAGTAGAGGCTTTTTTCGGTGAGCAGCACATTCAGCAGCTGGTTGTGGGTCTCAATACGGGTGTCGTAGATAGAGATGGCCTTTTCCAGATCGCACACCGCGTCCGGCCCGAGGGGGCGGCCCTGGGCGGCCAGGGAGGAAATCTGGTACTTGATGTCGTGGCATTTGATGTTGATCCGCTCGATGGTATCACGGGAGATCTCGTATTGCCGCTGACTCTGGTGGATGGTGTGCTGAAGGTATTCCACCTCCTGGGCCAGCTCCCGCTGTTCGATGGTGCGCCAGGCCAGAAGCAGCACGATGGCACAGCAGGTGACCGAGAACAGATTGCCGGACTGACGGAGCACAAAGAGGGCGGTGTGCTCAAACTGGTTTTCCCAGCCGATGCTCAGTCGGGCGAAGTACACATCCTCCATCGAGCAGAGGATTGCGGTGATCAGCAGCACCACCACCGAAAGGGAAAGCATCTGCCGGTCCAGCCGGCAGCTCGCGGCAAGCCGTGCCACCCGGCGGAGAAACAGCCGGTAAAGCACCAATGCCGCCGCCCCATAAAAGCCGTGATGGAACAGTCTGCTGTAAACGTCGAGGGGGAAGCTGTAGCCGCTGAACCGCAGAAGTTCCGCAGTACAGACTACTGTGAGATACAGTTTGTAACACAGGTTTTGGGCAGCATAGGCCACACTACAGCAGAACAAAATGGTGAGGAAGGGCTCGTCAAAGCATAGCCGGACATGGGCGATGGTGGCTGCGAAGAGAGCGATGTAGATGGTGCTGCGGCCCAGAACGTTTTGTCCCCAAAACAGATAGGCCCAAGAGGCCGCGCCGGTCAGGGTCAGCACCCATGCAAAACCAAGAATCAGCCGCAGCCAGAATCGGTCTGCCCGGTGCAGGTTCCACAGAGTCATCCCGTAAAATAGATACAGCCCGAACAGAAACTCCAGCATAATGTAATGGTAGGTGAACAGAAAGGCTTCCATACTTATTCACCTCCCGCCGAACCGGCATACCAGTTGGCCAACTCCGCCAGAAATGCTGCCCGGCGGGGCCGGCTGATCTGCAGCAGATTATCACCCACCTGCACCGTGCTGCTCTTCACTTTTACGATGAATTTCGGATTCACCAGATAGCACTTGTTGCAACGCAGAAATCCGAACCGGTTCAGTTGCTGCTCTACGCCGGAGAGTACACCCGTCATCTCGATCACATCGTCGATCAGATGGTAGAACAGCCTGTGGTTCATGATCTCCACATACATCAGCTTATCGGTGGAGATCCGGCACAGCCCACCGGGGGTGTTCACAGTGAAGCTGCGGTCCTCGTTGAGCAGATAGATGTCCAGCGCTTTTTTGAATTTCATGGAAAAATCGTAGTAGCTCACCGGCTTGATCAGGTAGCTCACTGCATCCACCTCGTAGCCCTTCAAAGCATACTGAACCAGGTTGGTGATGAATATGATGGAGACGTTCTTGTCACACCGGCGCAGCTGCAGCGCCGTTTCCAGACCGTTCATTTTGGGCATCTGCACATCCAGGAACACCACCGCATAAACCGCGCGGTAGTCCTTCAGAAAATCCGCTCCGTTGACAAAGCGAAAGATCTGGAAGCGTTGCCCGGTCTGGGCCTCGTATTGCTTGATGTGGTCAATGAGGGCCTGCGCTGCCAGGTCCTCGTCCTCCACGATGGCGATGTTTCTCAAATGGTCAACCCCTTGCCGCAAAAATCAGACTTGTTTTCCGGGCCGCCTGTCCGCATGATGGGCCCGCTGTTCTCAGTATATCATAGCGGGAAAAAACCGTCGAGAGGTGCACAAAACGGGGCAAATCGCCGGTTTTTTGCCCGGCGGGCGAAAATTGGCCCGGGCCCCTTGCCAAAGCCCTTTTGAATGTAATAATATATAGAGTGTTGTGTTTTTAAGGACCAAACCCCGCGCGGCGCGTGTGCGCCGCCCCAGAATATAAGGAGGACAAGCATCTATGGCCGATTTACGGCAAGAGATCCAGCGCCGGCGCACCTTTGCGATCATCAGCCACCCGGACGCCGGTAAAACCACCCTCACCGAAAAGCTGCTGCTGTACGGCGGCGCGATCCAGCAGGCAGGCAGCGTTAAGGGCAAGCAGAGCGCCCGCCACGCGGTCAGCGACTGGATGGAGATCGAGAAGCAGCGCGGTATCTCGGTTACCAGCTCGGTGCTGCAGTTTGAATACGACGGCAAATGCGTCAACATCCTGGACACCCCCGGTCACCAGGACTTCTCCGAGGACACCTACCGCACCTTGATGGCCGCCGACGCGGCGGTCATGGTCATCGACGCCGCCAAGGGCGTTGAGGCCCAGACCATCAAGCTGTTCAAGGTGTGCACCCTGCGTCACATTCCCATCTTCACCTTCATCAACAAGATGGACCGTGAGGCCCGGGACCCCTTTGACCTGATGGAAGAGATCGAGAACATTCTGGGCATCCAGACCTATCCCATGAACTGGCCCATCGGCTGCGGCAAGGAGTTCAAGGGCGTGTTCGACCGGGAAAGCCGCCACATTCTGGCCTTCCAGAGCGACGGCAAGGCCAACGGCGTGAAGATCCTGGACAAGATCGAGGCCGAGCTGGGCGATCCCAGCCTGGACGAGCTGATCACCGCGCCCCTGCATGAGAAGCTGGCCGAGGACATCGAGCTGCTGGACGGCGCCAGCTACGACTTCAACATGGAAGCCGTGCAGACCGGCCGCCTGAGCCCTGTGTTCTTCGGTTCCGCGCTGACCAACTTCGGCGTGGAGCCCTTCCTGAAGGAATTTCTGCGCCTGTCTCCCAGCCCGCTGCCCCGCAAGAGCGGCGACGAGCTGGTCGAGCCTGCCCAGAACACCTTCTCCGGCTTCATCTTCAAGATCCAGGCCAACATGAACAAGGCCCACCGGGACCGCATTGCCTTTATGCGCATCTGCTCGGGCAAGTTCGAGCGCGGCATGGAGGTCACCCACGTGCAGGGCGGCAAGAAGATCAAGCTGGCCCAGTCCACCCAGCTGATGGCTCAGGACCGGGCCACCGTGGACGAGGCCTACGCCGGTGATATCATCGGTCTGTTTGACCCGGGTATCTTCTCCATCGGCGACACTCTGTGCACCGGCAAGGAGAAGATCCAGTATGCGGGCATCCCCACCTTCGCGCCCGAGCATTTCGCCCGGATCACCCAGGTGGACACCATGAAGCGCAAGCAGTTCGTGAAGGGCATGGAGCAGGTGGCCCAGGAGGGCGCCATCCAGATTTTCCGCGAGCTGAACGGCGGCATGGAGGAGGTCATCGTGGGCGTTGTGGGCGTGCTGCAGTTTGAGGTGCTGGAGTACCGGCTGAAGAACGAGTACAACGTGGACATCCGCATGCAGAAGCTGCCCTTTGAGCACATCCGCTGGATCGAGAACGAGGATCTGGACCCGAAGGATCTGGACCTGACCAGCGACACCAAGCGCATCGAGGACCTGAAGGGCAACAAGCTGCTGCTCTTCACCACCCCCTGGGCCATCAACTGGGCCCAGCAGCACAACGAGGGCCTGGAGCTCAGCGAGTTCGGCAACGTGTGATTTTCAAACAAGGCATCCGGCCAGCGGCTGGATGCCTTGTTTTTTTGCCGCAAAACGGCCGCGGTCTGTGGTACAATAAGGGCAGATGACTGCCGCCAGACGGCAAAAGGAGGGCGCGAGCCATGGGAGCAAGCGATTGGGAAGACCTGATGAACGGAGTGTTCGGCCCCGGCGGGCGGCTGCGGGCGGGTGCGGAAAAACCGGCCCAGAGCCAGAAGCCGGCACAGGATGCACAGCAGACATTGCAAAAGAATCAGCAGGCGCTGAGCGAAGCGCTGGCCCGCCAAGCCGAGGAGATCAGCCGGCTGGGGGGCGAGCTGGAGCACACCATGCAGCGGGACGGCCTGCTCACCGAAGCCGAGGCACAGGCGGCCCGGCGCACTGTGCCCACCCCTGCGCAGGCGGACGCCTTTGACGGGCTGGAGGAAACGCTTGGAAAAAGCGTGCTGGGTCAGCCGGAATTCCTCAAACAGCTGGTGAGGGCCTTCAAGCGGCCCTTCGTACTGGGTACGGCGGGGGAAACCGCCCGGGGTGTGCTTTTGCTCCACGGCCCGGCGGGCACCGGCAAGCACACGGCGCTGGAGGCCATTGCCCGGGAAATGGCGGACCGCAAGCTGCTGAGCGGGCCGCAGATCGCCTGGATGGACCTGGGCCTTTACCCGGGCCCCGGGCAGGAGAAGCTGTTTTTGCAGGACCTGTACAGTGCTTTGAACGGACCGGGGCAGATCCTGGTGTTCTGCCATTACGAGCGGTGCCACCCGGGCTTTCTGAATATGCTGGCGGCGCTGGCCCAGACCGGCAAGGCCCCGCTGAACAGCCGCTATGCGGTGCAGAAGGGAATGCTGGTGGATGTGGGCGCCGCCCTGGTGCCGGATGCGGTGAGCCAGCTGACGCCCCGGGGAAAGTATCTGGTGTTCCTGAGCGAGAAAGGCCCGGAAAAGCTGGCGGACCGGATGGGTGCGGGCATGGTGAACGCGCTGAGCGATGTGTGCGCCACCCGGCCCTTTACCGAAGAGGAGCTGTCGGCCATTGCCGGGCGTGGGCTGGAGCAGCTGACCGAACACGCAGCCCGTCAGCTGAAGCTGACCGTCACGGCGGATGAGGATTTCAAGGCGCTGGCCCGGCGGCAGGCAAGCCCCGGCCGGGGCGCGGAGCCCATCGGGGAATTTTATGACCGGTGCTTTCAGGCGCTGGCGGAGTATAAGCTGGAAAAAGAACCGGCGGTGGGCGCGGCGGCTGCGCTCACGGCCCCGGAGGGCCGGGCGCTGGTCGCGGTGGACGGCGGTCAGCCGGAGGATCTGCTGGGCCTGCTGCGGCAGGAGTATACCGGCATGCTGGACGAGGTGGACCGGGAGCTGGAAAATATCGTGGGTCTTGCCGAGGTGAAGGACTACGTGTTGCGCCTGAAGGACAGTGTGCAGGCCAACCAGCGCCGGGCCCAGGCGGGTATGAAGACCGGCAGCGTTTCCATGCACATGATCTTCGCGGGCAATCCGGGCACCGGCAAGACCACCATCGCCCGACTGGTAGGCAAATATCTGAAGGCCATCGGCGCGCTGCGGGGCGGCCAGCTGGTGGAGGTGAGCCGGGCGGATCTGGTGGGCCGCTATGTGGGCCACACCGCGCCCCTTACCAATCAGGTGATCCGCTCGGCGCTGGGCGGCGTGCTGTTCATCGACGAGGCCTACTCCCTCTACCGGGGCAAGGACGACAGCTTCGGCCTGGAGGCCATCGACACGCTGGTGAAGGGCATGGAGGACCACCGGGACGATCTGGTGGTGATTCTGGCGGGCTATTCCAGAGAGATGGAGCAGTTTTTGACCGCCAACAGCGGCCTTGCCTCCCGTTTTCCCAACAAGATCGAGTTCCCGGATTACACCGGCGAGGAGCTGTGGCGCATTCTGGAGCTGAATGCAAAGAGCCGGGGCTACCGGCTGGCGGAGGGCTGTCAGGCGCCGCTGACCGAATACTTCACCCTGGCGCAGGCAGAGAATGCCGACGAAAACGGCAACGGCCGCATGGCCCGCAATCTTCTGGAACGGGCGATTCTGAACCAGAGCCGCCGGCTGGCCGCGGAGCCGGAGGCTGCGCTGGACGAGCTGACACTGGGAGATTTTGCGCTGGAGGAAGCCGAATAAAAGAACAAAACGGAAGGCCCGCTGCATTTGCAGCGGGCCTTCCGTTTTGTTGTGTTGTGAAAAGCCGGTCAGCAGACAGTGCCTGCAGGGCGGAGTGCCCGTGCCAGGCGGCGGCCGATGACCAGTGCCAGGACCAGCTTGATGCAGTCCGGAAGGATAAAAGGTACTACACACATGGCCAGCACCGCAGGCAGACTGTAAACATTGCCGTTTGCAGCCGACACCCGGATGAACCAGAAGGTGCCGAAGGCATAGCAGGCCGCCAGTCCCAGCAGGCAGCCTGCCGTGCAGCGGACCGGATCGGGCAGGGGAAGCCACTGGGTCAAAAGGCAGGCAAAGCCGATGAGGGCGAAGCCCACGATGTAGCCGCCGGTGGGGCCGATCAGCGCGCTCGGACCGCCGGAAAAACCGGCAAAGACCGGCAGACCGATCAGGCCCAGCAGGATATAGACCAGAATGGCCCCGGTTCCCTGACGGGGCCCCAGTGCCGTCAGCACCAGAAAGATGCCGAGAGTCTGCAGGGTGAAGGGCACTGCCGCCGGAATGCTGATCCAGGCGCACAGAGCAATGATTACCGTCCCCATGGCAGTACGGGTAAGGGCTTGGGTTTTATGCATGACAACGCTCCTTGGAAAATGGGAAACGGACGGGCTCAGAAGAACAGCCCGCCGGTTCCGCGCCAGGCATCCCAGGGATTCACAGGGATGTCGCCCACACGCATCTCGCAGATCACATGACCCTGAGTGGTGCCGATCTGCTGGCCCTGGGTCACGAAGTCGCCCTCGTCCACATCCCGGCGGCCCAGCAGATAGAACAAGCTCTTCACGCCGCAGCCGTGCTCGATCACCACCACACGGCCAAGACTGCCGTTGGTCTCGGCATAGGCCACCCGGCCGGCGGCGGGAGCTACCACGGCACTGCCGGAGGTGGTGGCCAGGGTTACGTTGATGCTGCGCCGGGGCGCGATGTTGGCGTTATAAGCGGCGATCTGGTCCAGCGGGATGGCGGCGTTCAGCGGGTCGGTGGGGTCCAGCCGGTCGGTGTATTCCAGCACCGCGTAGTCCCGCAGGATCTTGCCCTCCACCGGTTGGATGAAGGAGCCGTCCCAATAGATGTCCGGATCGTTGATCTCCCACAGGAAATCCATGTTCTTGGGCAGTGCGCCCACATAGGGGATGGCAGAGGTGCCGTCGATGGTGTAGGTGTCCAGCTCACGGCGCTGCCGCCCGTACACCTGCACGGTCTCGGTAACGGTCTGGCCGTTCACGGTGGCGCTGATGGCATATTCGCCCGCCATCTGGTTGTAGTCCACCGGCACAAAGGCTACCCACTCGCCCTGATACTGGGTAAACGGGATCTCGGCCAGCTCGGTGGTCAGGGCGGGAACCATATCGCCCAGCACACCCTCCAGCCGCACGCCGATCACGCTGCCCTGGGTAACGCCGGTGCCCGAGAGCACCAGCCGGGGCTGGGCCTCCAGCTGGAAGTTGAACTGATAGGTATAGGAGCCCTGGGCACCGGTGGATTCCGGGGAGGTCACCGTGAGGGTGGCGGAGTAGGCTCCGTTCTCACTGAAATGGAAGTCGTTATAGGCAGCTGCGTCTCCCTCAAACAGGGTTTCGCCCGCCTCGTTCTGAATGGTCAGCTGGGCGGTGGTATATTCCGGCAGCGCCAGTTCCGGGTGGCTTTCGCTCACCAGCTCAAGATCCTGCCAGCTGCTGCCCGGCTTTTTGGAGAAGTCCCGGTGCAGGAAGCCCATCACCGGCACCGACCAGTCATAACCGGCGGCATCCAGTGCCTGACCTGCCCAGCTCACCTCGTATTGGGGCAGGCTGTTCAGGCTCACGTTCCGGTACATGCTGAAGAAGGTGCCGCCCAGAAGCAGCGCCAGCAGAACTGCCACCAGCACAATCCACCGCAAAAGCGAGGTGGAGGCGCTGAACAGGCGTGCGCCAAAGCTGAGGGGCACGTCCTCCTCCCAGTCGTATTCCTCCTCATCCAGATACTCATCGTCTTCCGGGTCAAGAAATTCGCCGTCCTCTTCCGGTTCCTCGCCGGAAGTGCCGCTGCCGTTTTCCTGTTCGGGTGCGGCCTCTTCAGTGGCTTGCAGGCCGTTTTCCGGCTGTGCCTCGTCCGTTTCGGAACCGGGCTGAACGCCGCTGTTCACCGGCTGCTTTTCGTCTTTGTTCAATGATTCCACCTCACATCAAGGGTTTGGGCCGCGCGGGGCGCGGCGGGTTCAGGGCTGGAAAAACAGCCCGCCTGTGGTCTGGGTCAGCTTGGCCGGGTCCACGCTCTTGTTGCCCACCCGGACCTCCCAGATCAGGGTGTTCTGCGCGTGGCCCAGAACCTGGTCCTGGGTCAGGACCGAGCCCACGGAAACGTTCAGATCCTGCAGGTGATACAGATAGCTTTTCACGCCGCAGCCGTGGTCGATCACCAGGGTGTTGCCGGTGAGCAGCAGGTTTTCCGCCAGCAGCACCTTGCCGGGAGCGGGGGCGATCACCTCGCTGCCGGGCGTGGTCACGTAGGTAAGGTTGGCGGCTTGTCCCGCACGGGAGCCGTCATCTGCGATAAGATATGCGCCGTAGGGCTGGAATATGTTGCCCTGCACCGGGGGCGAGAACCGCCCGGTCCACAGCTTTTCATTGGTGCCCTGGGTGTAGAAGCCGTAAATCTTGTCCCGGAACTGGGCGTTGGCCTCGGCGGTGGCGTCGCCGCCGCTCAGGGTCGTGGTGGTGTACTGGCTGGCCCCCACCGTGAGGGTGGCGGTCAGGGTTTCGCTGCCCACCTCCACCGTGATGGTATGGTCACCGCCCGGGGCGTTATAGGGAATGCCCAGGTAGCCGATCCAGCCGCCGCTTACCGGGGCGAACCAGACCTGGCCCAGATCGGTATCGGCCACCGGCGGGTCGGACTGCTGGCCCAGAAGGCCGTTCACATAAATGGCCGCAGTGTCGCCCTGCCGCACCGATTCACTGGAAAGGGTGATGCTGGCCGCGGCGCTTACGGTAAAGCGGCACTGGTACTGGTACCAGCCGTAGGCCTTGCCCGGGCGCTGGCCGGTGTCCTCACAGCCGGCCCGGATGGTGAGCAGATAAACGCCGTCTTCGGGGAAGGTGTAGTCCTTCCACTGGGCGGCGCCGCCCTCGAACAGGGTTTCGCCCTCCTTGGTCTGCAGCAGCAGGGTGGTGGCGCTCTCGGTCATGCCCTCGGCCAGCACCAGCTCGGCGTTGGCGGTGGTGATGGGTGCCTCCAGAGTCTGAATGGCCGAGCCGGGGCTCAGGTCCAGCTCCCGCCAGACCATACCGCCCAGGATGGGCACCGTCCACTGGTAGCCCACCGGCTCGTCCAGGGTCTGACCCGCCAGGGTGATGGCCTTTTCCGGCAGATCTTCTTCGGTAATGTGGTAATACAAAAAGGCGAGGCTGCCTCCAACGATGGCCCCGGTGAACAGGGCAACCATGAGCAGCCACAGGAAAAATCGTTTCATCCAGCGGCCTCCTTTTCAGGCAGTCGGTAAAATGGGGCACAAAACCCCATAATATGTATCATTATACCATATTTGCCGCCAATGCACAGCAAAAAATCCATGGCTTGACACACCGGGCGCGCCGGGGCTAGAATCAAAAGCAGCAAAGGGAGGAATGAAACCATGACCTATCAGGAAATGCTCGCCGCTGCCCGCACCTGCAGCGGCCCCTACTGCAAGGCGTGCCCGGTGTGCAACGGCCGGGCCTGCGGCTCTACCATACCCGGCCCCGGAGCAAAGGGCACCGGCACTGTGGCGGCGGCCAACTATGAGGCCTGGCAGAAGATCTGCGTGAATATGGACACCATCTGCGACAATAAGCCGGTGGATACCCGGTTTGAATTCTTCGGCGAGACCTATGAGCTGCCGGTGTTTGCCGCGCCGGTGGGCGCGGTGAAGCTGCACTACGGCGAGAAATTCACCGGCCATGAATACAACAGCATTCTGGTGCCTGCCTGCACACAAGCGGGCATCGCCGCCTTTACCGGCGACGGCACCGACCCCAGTGTGTTTCTGGCGGCGGCACAGGTGATCGGTCAGTCGGAGGGGCGGGGAATCCCTACCGTGAAGCCCTGGGACCGGGACACTCTGTTTGCCAAGCTGGACGCGGCGAAGGCCGCTGGTGCGAAGGTGTTCGCCATGGACATCGACGCCGCGGGCCTGCCCTTTTTGAAGGGCCTGAACCCGCCCGCCGGCCCCAAGACCGTGGAGGAGCTGCGGGAGATCATCGAATACGCGGGCGTGCCCTTTCTTCTGAAGGGCATCATGACCGTGAAGGGCGCCGAGAAGGCGCTGGAGGCGGGGGCCGCGGGCATCGTGGTATCCAACCACGGCGGCCGGGTGCAGGATGGTGTGCCGCCCACGGCCCAGGTGCTGCCCGCCATTGCGAAGGCCGTGAAGGGCCGGATGATGATTCTGGTGGACGGCGGCATCCGCAGCGGTCTGGATGTATTCCGGGCACTGGCGCTGGGCGCGGACGCTGCCCTGCTGGCCCGTCCCTATGTGACCGCCGTATACGGCGGCGGGGCCGAGGGTGTGGCGCTGCTCACCGCAAAGCTCAAGGCGGAGCTGCAGGATACCATGGCCATGTGCGGGGTGCACAGCCTGGCCG
>NZ_JAGHKE010000060.1:0-15436 GCF_017889395.1 Allofournierella sp.
GTCATCGCTGGCGGCGATGCCCACGCCGCTGCCGTCGGTGTTGCTGTGCAGCTTGCGCAGGTAGGTCAGGAACTCCTCCTCTTCGGCGGTGACCAGATGATTGTCCAGCAGGTAATCCACGATCAGGCCGATGGAGTTCACGGTGTTCTGAGGCATGGCCGCATGGCCGCCCTTGCCCCAGCCGCGGATGCGCACCGCGCCATTCTCTTCTTCCAGAGTGATGCCCTCCCGCTCACTGAGAGCGGCGAAGTCTGCCTTCACCAGGCAGGAGGCACGGTCGGGCACCACGTTGTGGGCCACGCCGCCGGTGAACTCCAGAATGTTGCCGTTCTCCAGCTTCTTGGAAACCAGGTAGCCGTTGAAGCCGCCCTTCTCGCCGTTGCACACCGGGAACTCGGCGTCCGGGGAGAAGCAGAAATCGGGAGCGGGGTAGTTCTTCAGATAGTACTCCACATCCTCCATGCCGGTCTCCTCGTTGGCGCCCAGCAGCGCGCGCACGCCGTACTTCAGGGGTATGTTATGCTCCTTGAGGAATTTCAGGGCGTACAGGCACAGCACGCTGGGGCCCTTGTCGTCGGCCACGCCGCGGCCGATGATCCAGCCCTCCCGCACCTGCATGTCGAAGGGATCGGCGGTCCAGCCGTTGCCCTGGGGCACCACGTCCAGGTGGGTGATGGTGGCGATCTGCTTGTCGGTCTCGCCGGGCAGCTCGGCCCAGCCCATGTAGCCCTCGCAGTTATTGGTGGAAAGGCCCATCTCGGCGGCGATCTTCAGCGCCTCGTCCAGTGCGGCGGCAGGGCCCGCGCCGAAGGGCTTGCCCGGCTCCGGGGTGCCCTCCACGCTGTTGATATCCACCAGGCGCTTGATGTCGCGCACAACATTTTCTTCATTGGCGGCCACAAATGCATCCACCGCGGCCCGCAGTTCCTTTGTAATCATTGCTTTCTATCTCCTTATCTCCGCAGCACTGCCCGCCGGGGGAGGCGCTGCGGTGAGTCATTTCTTACTGGCTATTATACCACGATTCTGGCATTTGAAAAGCCACCGGGCAACAAAAAGGGAGCCGCCCCAAAAAATCGGGGCGGCTCCGCCAAACTGCGCACAATCCTGCAGTTATTCCAGCTCGAAGGCACCGGTGTACAGCTGGTAGTACTTGCCCTTCTGGGCGATCAGCTGTTCGTGGTTGCCGCGCTCGATGATGCGGCCCTGCTCCAGCACCATGATCACATCGGCGTTCTTTACGGTGGAAAGCCGGTGAGCGATCACGAACACGGTGCGGCCGGTCATCAGCGCATCCATGCCCCGCTGCACAATGGCCTCGGTGCGGGTGTCGATGCTGCTGGTGGCCTCGTCCATGATCATAACCGGCGGGTCCGCCACCGCGGCCCGGGCGATGGCCAGCAGCTGCCGCTGCCCCTGAGACAGGTTCGCGCCGTTGCTGGTGAGCATGGTGTTGTAGCCCTCCGGCAGGCGGGTGATGAAGTCGTGTGCGCCTGCCAGCAGCGCGGCGGCCTTGCACTCCTCATCGGTGGCGTCCAGGTTGCCGTAACGGATGTTCTCCATCACGGTGCCGGTGAAGAGGTTGGTGTCCTGCAGCACGATGCCCATGCTGCGGCGCAGGTCCGCCTTCTTGATCTTGTTGATGTTGATGCCGTCGTAGCGGATCTTGCCGTCGGCAATGTCGTAGAAGCGGTTGATCAGGTTGGTGATGGTGGTTTTGCCCGCGCCGGTGGCACCCACAAAGGCCACCTTCTGTCCTGCCTCCGCATACAGGGTCACATCGTGCAGAACGGTCTTGTTGGGGGTGTAGCCGAAGTCCACATCGAACAGGCGCACATCGCCCCGCAGCCGGGTGTAAGTGACGGTACCGTCGCTGTGGGGATGCTTCCAGGCCCACACGTTGGTACGCTCGGCACACTCGCTCATGCTGCCGTCCGCGTTCTCCTTGGCGTTCACCAGGGTCACGTAGCCGTTGTCCTCCTCGGGCTTTTCATCCAGCAGGGTGAAGATGCGCTGGGCGCCCGCCAGGCCCATGACCACCGCGTTGATCTGCTGGGACACCTGCATGATGCTGCCCGCAAACTGCTTGGTCATGTTCAGGAACGGTACCACGATGCTGATGCTCAGCGCCAGGCCGGAAATGCTCACATTGGGCACGCCGGCCATGAGCAGAAAGCCGCCGGCCACCGCCACCACCACATAGACCACGTTGCCCATGTTGTTCAGGATGGGGCCCAGAATGTTGGCGAACTTGTTGGCGCTTTCGGCGGCGCGGAACAGCTCATCGTTGCGCTTGTCGAAGTCGGCCTTGCTCTCCTCCTCGTGGCAGAAGACCTTGACCACCTTCTGGCCGTTCATCATCTCCTCCACGTAGCCCTCCATGGCGCCGATGGCCTCCTGCTGGCGCAGGAAGAAGCGGGCGGAGTTGCCGCCCACCTTTTTGGTGAGCCAGGCCATGACCGCCACACCGGCCACCACCACAAGGGTCATCCACAGGCTGTAATACAGCATGATGCAGGTAACGCTGGTCATGGTGACCAGGGTGATGGTGATCTGGGGGAAGCTCTGGGACACCAGCTGCCGCAGGGTATCGATATCGTTGGTGTAGTAGCTCATGATATCGCCGTGGTTGTTGGTGTCGAAATAACGAATGGGCAGATCCTGCATGCCGCTGAACATCTTGACACGCAGCTTTTTCAGAAAGCCCTGGGTGATGATGGCCATCATCCGGGTATAGGTAAAAGCGGAGATGAGCGCCAGCAGATACATCACTACCAGAACGCTCACCAGACCCATAACCTGACCGGAGGCAGCGGCCCAGTCGCCGCTCTGCCAGTTGGCCTCGATCACGGCGATGACCTTCTGCATGAACACCGCAGGCAGTGAGCTGATGATGGCGCTGAACAGAATGCAGGCCACCACCACCGGCATCATGACCGGATAGAACGCGAACAGTGTTTTGAAGATGCGCAGCAGGGTGCCCTGCTTTGTGATGGTCGGATTGTTATGCATTCTCCTGCCCTCCTGCCTTGTTCTGCGAGGTGTAGACCTCGCGATAGATCTCGCTGGTCTCGAGCAGCTCCTTGTGGGTGCCGATGGCACTGATGGCGCCGCCGTCCAGCACCAGGATGCGGTCCGCGTCCTCCACCGAGGAGGTGCGCTGGGCAATGATGATCTTGGTGGTCTCGGGGATGAACTCCCGGAAGGCCTTGCGGATCAGCGCGTCGGTCTTGGTATCCACCGCGCTGGTGGAGTCGTCCAGGATCAGCACCTTGGGCTTTTTCAGCAGAGCCCGGGCGATGCACAGGCGCTGCTTCTGACCGCCGGACACGTTGGAGCCGCCCTGCTCGATGTAAGTATCGTATTTGTCCGGGAAGCGCTGGATGAACTCATCCGCCTGAGCCAGGCGGCAGGCCTCCTCCAGCTCGGCGTCGGTGGCGTTCTTGTTGCCCCAGCGCAGGTTCTCCTTGATGGTACCGCTGAACAGCACGTTCTTCTGCAGCACCACGGCCACCTGGTTGCGCAGCGCCTCCAGATCGTACTCCCGCACGTCGCGGCCACCCACCTTCACGCTGCCCTCGGTGGCGTCGTACAAACGGCTGATCAGCTGGATCAGCGAGGACTTGGAGGAACCGGTGCCGCCGATGATGCCGATGGTCTCGCCGCTCTTGATGTGCAGGTTGATGTCGGTCAGGGCCATGCGCTCGGCATGCTCGGAATACTTGAAGCTCACATGGTCAAAGTCGATGGAACCGTCCGCCACTTCGGTGATGCCGTTTTCAGGGCTTTTCAGGGTGCTCTCCTCCTGAATGACCTCCAGAATACGGTGGGCGGACTCGCTGGCCATGGTGATCATTACGAATACCATGGAGAACATCATCAGGCTGCTCAGGATCTGGAAGCTGTAAGTAAGCAGCGCCGAGAACTGGCCCACGTCCAGCGCCATGCCCCGGGTGGTGATGATGGTGTAGGACCCGAAGGACAGCACGAAAACCATGACCACATACAGGCTGAACTGCATCAGGGGGTTGTTGAAGGCCAGAATCTTTTCCGCCTGGGTGAAGTCGCGGCAGACGTCCTCGGCGGCAGCAGTGAACTTCTTCTTCTCGTAGTCCTCCCGCACATAGGATTTGACCACCCGCATGCCCTGCACGTTCTCCTGAATGGAGTTGTTCAGCGCGTCGTACTTTTTGAACACCCGCTTGAACAGGGGCATTACGGTGCGGATGACGCAGAACAGGCCGATGCCCAGAATGGGGGCCACCAGCAAAAAGATCAGCGCCATGCGTCCGCCCATCACAAAGGCCATGGTGAACGAGAACACCAGCATCAGCGGGCAGCGGATGGCGGCGCGCACGATCATCATGTAGGCCATCTGCACGTTGGTGATGTCGGTGGTCAGACGGGTCACCAGCGACGAGGTGGAAAATTTGTCGATGTTCTGGAAGGAATAGTCCTGAATCTTATAGAACATATCCTTGCGCAGGTTGCGGGCAAAGCCGCAGGATGCAGTGGCCGCATACTTGCCCGCCAGCACGCCGAAAAACAGCGACAGGCCGGCCATGGCCAGCAGCACCGCACCATATTGCAGAATGGTGGAAAAGCCGCAGCCCGCCTTGATCTGGTTCACCAGCTGGGCGATCACAAAGGGGATGATGCATTCTATGAGCACCTCCAGCGACACAAAGACCGGCGCCTTGATGGACACGGATTTGTACTCCCGAATGGATCGCGCGAGTTGTTTGTACATATCTTGTTTCACTCCTCCTGTTCTTTTTCCCAAAGCGGCATACGCCGCCCCGCATCTTGCTTGCGCGCGCAAACAATATGCGGGCGATAAAAAGAGCGCAAGTCCGGGCCTGCCGGGCTTACGCTTTTGGCTTGGTTTTTCTTATTATACCTACTATAATAGGGGGCTGTCAACAGAAAAGCGCCCTGCTTTTATGAAATTTCGCCAATTTGCACCGGACTTTTTCTCTTTTTTGCACTATTGTCCGCCTCGGCAGACTCCGATCCTCTTTACAAGCCGGAACTGTATTTTTATAATAAGATTGAATCATTTTTTGCAAAAAGGAGGGGTGCCGCTTGAAGCTGCCCAAACCGTTTTGGCTGGCCGCCGCGGCACTGGCACTGGCCCTCTGCGCGGGCTGCGGCTCGCCCGAGCCCTCGCAGCAGATCGAAAGCATCGCCCAGACCTCTGCCCCCGGCGCATCCTCGCTCCAGGCAGACAAGGCCGGAAGCTTCACCGCCCCCGCGCCGCTGACCACCGCCTTCGACGAGGCCGCCGCCCAGACCGACAACGGCGTTTTCTGGGACACCAGCCATCTTTCCCAGGGCTATGTGGCGGTGCGCACCGATCAGGAGGGTAAGATCAAATTTCTGCTCACCTATCAGGGCGACACCGGCGGCGCGCCCAGCCAGTATTCCTACCTGATGCCCGCGGACGGCTCGGCCGCCGTCATCCCGCTGCAACTGGGCGACGGGCCCTATGAGCTGGCGGTCTGCCAGAACATCTCCGGCGACAAATATTCCTATCTGAGCCGCCAGAGCGTATCGGTCACACTGGAGGACGAGTTCGCGCCCTTCCTGCGGCCCAGCATCTATATCCCCTATTCCCCGGATTCAGCCTGCGTGGCAAAGGCCAGCGAGCTCACCGCCGGGGCGGCCGACGAGGTGGACGCAGCAGGCCGCATTTACGATTACATCGTGAAGAACATCGCCTACGACACCCCCAAGGCCGAGAGCATCGGCACCGACTATTACCCGGACCCGGACGAGACTCTGGCCACCGGCAAGGGCATCTGCGTGGACTACGCGGCGCTGGCCGCCGCCATGCTGCGCAGCCAGGGCATTCCCACCAAGCTGATCACCGGCTATGTGGCCCCGAATGACCTGTATCACGCCTGGAACATGATCTGGCTGGAGGAGACCGGCTGGATCACCGTGGAGTTTGAGGTGAAGCCCGGGGTCTGGAACCGGGTGGACACCACCTTCGCCGCCGGGGGCGCGGGCAGCAAGTACATCGGCGACGGCAGCAACTATACCGATTTCCGCACTTATTAAAGGGAGGGCAATGCAATGGCAAAAAACGAACTGAACAGCCTGGCCGTGAGCGCCTTTTGTGAATCCATGGCCATGATGCTGGAGGCCGGCATCCAGCCGGACGAGGCCGCCGCCCTTCTTGCGGAGGACAGCGGCGCTGGTCAGCTGCAGCAGGCGGCGCTTTCCATGCAGAAATCCCTGCTGCTGGGCGAAAGCCTTTCCCAGGCGGCCAGAACCTGCGGCATGTTTCCGGACTACGCGGTGCGCATGATCGCCGCGGGCGAGGTGAGCGGCCGAACCGACAGCGTGCTGCGCAGCCTGGCCCGGCACTACGCCAGCCAGGACCAGCTGCAGAAAAAGTTGAAAAGTGCGGTGTTCTATCCCGGCGTGCTGCTGGGGCTCACCGCTGTGATCCTGGCGGTGCTGGTGGCCAAGGTGCTGCCGGTGTTCACCGGCGTGTACCAGAGCCTGGCGGGCAGTCTGGCCGCCTCCTCCTACGGCTACATAAATTTCGCCTATATCGTGGGCTGGGCCGCTCTGGCTATCACCCTGCTGCTGGCGGCGGTTCTGGCCGCGGGTCTTGTGCTCAGCGGCAGCAGCGCCGGTTCCCACCGGCTGGCCCGGCTGTTTGAGAAGATTCCCTTCACCGCCCCCGCCGCCCGCAAGCTGGCGGTGGCCCGGCTGGCCAGTGCCCTTTCGCTGTTTCTGGCCAGCGGCGTGGATGCGGACACCGCCCTCACCGCCGCCAGCGACATGGTGGACCACCGGGGGCTGCACGCTCAGCTGCAGGCCTGCCACGAGGACATGCTGAAGGGCAAGGGGCTTTCCACCGCATTGTTTGAGCACAAGGTCTTCGAGCCGCTGTATGGCCGTATGCTCATCAGCGGCGCCCGCAGCGGCCAGGCCGACACGGTGCTGGCCCGGCTGACCCAGCTGTTTACCCAGGACGCCCAGGCCGCGCTGGACCGGCTGATCGATTCCATCGAACCGCTGCTGGCCGCCTTTCTGACCCTGGCGGTCGGGGTGACGCTGCTGGCCGTGATGCTGCCGCTCATCGGCATTCTGGGCTCCATCGGCTAAGGAGGGGTTTGGATGTATCACATCAAGCAGATACTTTCGCTGCGTACCCGGCTCACAATAGCCGCCGGGCTTCTGGCGGTGCTGGTTCTGCTCATCGCAGCCTTTGCGCTGGGCTCCCGGCAGGTGGGCCGCGATCTGGACAGCGCCAGCGCCCAGGCCCTGCGCCAGGCGGTGCTGCAGGCCGCGGTGCAATGCTACGCGGTGGAGGGCAGCTACCCTGCCAGCCTGGATTATCTGGAAGAAAACTACGGTCTTTTGGTGAACCACGACCGTTTTATCGTGACCTATGAGGCCTTTGCCTCCAACCTGATGCCTCAGGTGAACGTGCTGGAGCGGGCCTGAACACCCCCGCGGAAGGAGAGTTGAGCGATGGAACACAAGGAGCCCGGGCGCCTGGCGCCCCTGCTGGCCATGGCCCTGTTCGGCCTGATGCTGGCCTGTGTGCTGGGGCTGATGGCGCTGGGCAGCGGCCTTTACGGCAGCGTGACCCGGTCCATGACCGCCAACAACGCCGCCCGGGCCAGCCTGCGCTATCTGACCACCAGTGTGCGCGCCGCCGACACCGCCGCCGGTCTGCGGCTGGAGGACGGCCCCGAGGGCGTGATGCTGGTGCTGGAGGAGCCTTCCACCGGCTACGAGACCCGAATTTATCTGTGGGAGGGCCAGCTGGTGGAGGAATACACCGCCGCCGAAAGCGCCCCCCCCCCGGAGAACGCCCAGCCGGTGTGCGCCTGCACCCGCTTTGAGGCCGAGCGCTCCGGTTCGCTGCTGGAGCTGACCACAGACCAGGGCACCGCGCGGGTGGCCCTGCGCTGCGCAGAGGGAGAATGAACCATGAAGCACCGCAAAAACACCGCGTTTTTTATTGAGGCGCTGCTGCTGACCCTGTTCGTGCTGGCGCTCTGCACCGTGCTGGTGCGCCTGTTCGCCGCCGCTCGTCTGCGCTCGACTCAGGCTCAGGAGCTGACCGCGGCCCAGCAGATCGCCCAGAACGTGAGCGAGAGCTTTTATGCCAGCGATTCTGAGGAGGCGTTCTGGCAGCTGCTGGGGACTGCGAATCCGCCCGCCGAAGGCCAGGCGCTGACCCTGACCGTGGACAGCCAGGGTCGCCCGGACCCCATCGGCACCTATGAACTGGAGCTGACTCTGGAGCACCAGGCCGCTCAGGCCGGGCAGACGGCCCGGCTGGCCCTGCGGCTTTCCGGCAGCGGCGGGCAGGTGCTGTTCGAGGGCACCTTCGACCGCTATCTGCCCGGGTCCTGAGGTTTTGTGAAAGGAGGCTACTGCCATGATGGAACGCCATAACGTGCCCCCCATCCGCTCCGGCGCACTTACCCTGCTGCTGGCACTGGCTGCGATCTGCCTGGCCGTGCTGGCCGTGCTTTCTCTCACCACCGCTCAGGCGGACCTGTCGCTGGCGCAAAAATCCCTGGACCGCTTTTCCCAGGACGCAGCGCTGGAAAACGAAGGTCAGCAGTGGCTGGCCCAGCTGGACGCGGCGCTGGCCGCCGGGCAGGATACCGCCGCCCTTGGCCAGACCGGCGAGGACGGAGCTGTTACCGTGACCCTCACCGGGCAAGCCGGCCGCACCCTGACCATCGCCGCGCTGCCCACGCCCCAGGGCCCCGGCCGCTATACCCTGACCCGCTGGCAGTATGGCCAGGAGCGGGACTTTGATCAGGGCCCCCAGCTGTGGGACGGCAGCTTCTGAGCGCCCACGCTGTTGTTTTGTTAGATGCTCCGGCTGAAACAGGAGGTTTTATTTATGGAGATGGACGCCGTTCTGCACCGCGCCATTGATGTGCGGGCATCGGATATTTTTATCATTGCCGGCCTGCCGCTGACCTATAAGGTCAACGGCCGCCAGCTGCGGGAGGGTGAAATGCTCACCCCCGCCGACACCGCCCACCTGGTGGAGGGCATCTACGCTTTGTGCGGCCGCAATATGGACCGCTGCGCCGCCGAGGATGCGGATGACGACTTTTCCTTTGCCATTCCCCATCTGGGCCGTTTCCGGGCCAACGTACTGCACCAGCGCGGCAGTCTTGCGGTGGTGCTTCGGGTGATCCAGTTCGGCCTGCCTGACCCCCAGGCTCTGGGCATTCCTTCCCAGGTGATGGACGCAGCCAAAAAGCTGAAGGGGCTGGTGCTGGTCACCGGGCCCGCGGGCAGCGGCAAATCCACCACCCTGGCCTGCCTGATCGACTCCATCAACCACAGCCGGGAAGCCCATATCATCACCATGGAGGACCCCATCGAATACATCCACCGGCATCAGAAGTGCATCGTGACTCAGCGGGAGATCGGCAGCGACAGCCCCAGCTATGTGCGGGCGCTGCGCAGCGCCCTGCGGGAAAGCCCGGACGTGATCCTGCTGGGCGAGATGCGGGACCACGAGACCATCGAGGTGGCCATGACCGCCGCCGAGACCGGCCAGCTGCTCTTCTCCACCCTGCACACCACCGGCGCGGCCAGCACCGTGGACCGCATTGTGGACTCCTTCCCCGCCAGTCAGCAGCAGCAGGTGCGCATCCAGCTGTCCATGGTATTGCAGGCGGTCATCAGCCAGCAGCTGGTGCCCACGGTGGACGGTGGCCAGACGGTTGCCTTTGAGGTGATGTACACCAACCCCGCCATCAAGAACATGATCCGCGAGGCCAAATCCCACCAGCTGGACGCGGCCATCCAGGCCGGTGCCGCCGAGGGCATGTGCACCATGGATACCAGCCTTCTTCGCCTGTACCAGCAGGGCCGCATCACCCGTGACACTGCCCTCACCCATTCCATCTACTACGAAGCCATGGAAAGACGCCTGGCCGCGCTGTCCATGCTGTAAAACAACATTCTTTCGCCCCATTCCTTCGGGAATGGGGCTTTTTTGCGCTATTTTTGCATTATCGTCCGCACCAGTGGCCCAATCGCTCCTTTTTTCAAAAATTAATTGACTTTATCAGATATATTGAATATACTGACTATGTCAGATAAATTAACCGCACGGCGGTCTTTCCCCACGCCGTGCCCGATACCGGCCCCGCACCCGGGGCCCTGCATAAGAAAAGGAGACTGTAACATGAAAACTTCCACCAAGATCTGGCTCTGGTTTGCTCTGGTGCTCTGCGCCGCCACCACCGTGATGAACGCCTGCTTCGGCCGCTGGCCCTCCGTGATCGTGGCCATTGTTTCCCTGGCCGGCCTGTGCATGGTACTATTTGCCAAAAAGAAGGCGGGCTTTGCCCTGATGTGCTGCTGCTATGTGGTTTCCTTCTTTGTGGCCGTGCTGGGCAGCCTGGGTCAGCCGGGTCTGCTGGTGTCCATCATCATGTCGCTGGTGGGCAGCCTGCTGGTTCCCGTGATCACCTGGCTGTTCCTGCGCCGGGACTGGGACAGCCTGAACTGAGGCGCTTCATTTCCTTCGCTTTTTTCTCCCCATTTTCATACGAACCACAGCAAAAGGGCCGCTGAATATTCAGCGGCCCTTTTGCCTGTGCCCGTTCCTTCGCAAAATCTGCTATAATAGATTGCGAACGTTTTATCCCATCCCCGACTGAGGTGTTTCCATGAATTATGATCCGATCCGGGTCCACCGGACATTGAAGGATATTTTCGGCTACGACGCCTTCCGCCCCGGCCAGCAGGAGGTGGTGGACGCCCTGCTGGCCGGGCAGGACGTGCTGGCGGTCATGCCCACCGGCGCGGGCAAATCCATCTGCTACCAGCTGCCGGCCTTGCTTTTGCCCGGCATCACCGTGGTGGTCAGCCCGCTGATCAGCCTGATGCAGGATCAGGTGCAGGCGCTGATCCAGATGGGCGTGCGGGCGGCCTACATCAACTCCTCCCTCACCGAGAACCAGTGCCGCAAGGCGCTGGCCAACGCCTGCGACGGCATGTATAAGATCGTGTATGTGGCCCCGGAGCGGCTGCTGACCCCGGGCTTTCTGCGCTTTTCCCACAGCGTGCAGATCTCGCTGCTCTGCGTGGACGAGGCCCACTGCGTCTCCCAGTGGGGGCAGGACTTCCGGCCCAGCTACCTGCAGATTCGCCAGTTTGCGGACCAGCTGAACCAGCGCCCGCCGCTGGGAGCCTTCACCGCCACCGCCACCCAGCGGGTGAAGGACGACATCCGTCAGCTGCTGGCCCTGCGCCAGCCCCTGGAGCTGACCACCGGCTTTGACCGGCCCAACCTGTTCTTCGAGGTACAGCGGATGGAGGAGCGGGAGAAGTTTCCC
The DNA here is from genome assembly GCF_017889395.1 of Allofournierella sp. NCBI lineage: Bacteria > Bacillati > Bacillota > Clostridia > Eubacteriales > Oscillospiraceae > Allofournierella > Allofournierella sp. The sequence goes on from NZ_JAGHKE010000060.1 coordinate 11,349, forward strand.
TGCCTGCTGGCCTACCTGAACGACCACCCTCAGGCCACCGGCATCGTGTACTGCTCCACCCGCAAAAAGGTGGACGAGGTATACGAAAAGCTCATCGGCCAGAACATCGCCGCCGCCCGCTATCATGCGGGCATGGCTCCGGAGGAGCGCCAGCGCAGCCAGGAGGCCTTCCTCTTCGATCAGGCGCGGGTGATGGTGGCCACCAATGCCTTCGGCATGGGCATCGACAAATCCAACGTGAACTTCGTCATCCACTACAACATGCCCCTGGATCTGGAGAGCTACTATCAGGAGGCGGGCCGCGCCGGGCGGGACGGTCAGGACGCGGACTGCATCCTGCTCTACTCCGCCGGGGATGTGCGCACCGGCAACTTCCTCATCGACAACAGCGAGCCCGCCGCCGGGGCCAGCCCGGAGGAGGTGGAGACCCAGCTTCTGCGCCAGAAGGACCGGCTGCGTCAGATGACCTTTTACTGCCACAGCCGCTACTGTCTGCGGGGGGAGATTTTAAAATACTTCGGCCAGCGCACCGGCCGGGAGGGCTGCGGCGCCTGCTCGGTCTGCCGCCCCGATCTGCAGCGGGCCTCGGTGGTGAAGCTGGCCGCGAAGAGCGCAGCCAAGCTGAAGGCCATCGAGGAAAAGGACCTGAATGCGGACCATCTGCAGCAGCTCAAGGACCTGCGGCTCAAGCTGGCCCGGCAGGCGGGCGTGCCCGCCTTCGTGGTCTTCACCGACGCCACCCTGCGGGCCATGTGCGCCCATCTGCCCAAGACCCGGGAAGCACTTCTGGAGGTGCCCGGCGTGGGCGTGCGCAAGTGCGAGCAGTACGGCGAGGAATTCCTTGCTCTGCTGAACACCTTTGAAAAGGAGTGAGAGCCCCCATGCGGCTCACCGTACCTGATTACTACGACCGGTTCCGGTGCATCGCCTCCCGCTGCACCGACAACTGCTGCATCGGCTGGGAGATCGGCATCGACCCGGCCGCGCTGGCGGATTACCAGTCCCAGACCGGCGCCTTCGGTGACCGGCTGCGGGCGGCCATCCAGCCCGGGGACCCGCCCTATTTCGCCCTGACCGATGCGGGGCGCTGCCCCTTTCTGAACAGCGAAAACCTGTGCGACATCTACCGCCAGCTGGGCGAAACCCACCTCTGTGCCATCTGCGACCAGCATCCCCGCTTTCACAACTGGTTCGGCGTGGAAAAGGAGAGCGGTCTGGGCCTGAGCTGTGAGGAAGCCGCCCGGCTGATTCTGTTTTCTGCCCCGCCCCGGCTGACCAGCCGCCAAATCGAGGAAGCCCCGGACACCACCGGCGCGCCGGACCCGGAGCTTCTGGCCGGATTGCGGGCAGTGCGCGAATCCGCCTTTGCCCTGCTGCGGGAGGAGTCGCTGCCCCTGGCGGTAAGACTGGCCCTGCTGGCCAGCCTGACTCAGGACCTGCAAAGCTGGATGGACGGCGCGCCGGAGCAGGCCGAAGCCCGGGGCTGCACCGCCGAGCAGCTGACCGCCTGCGCGGCCTTTGCGCTGGCGGAATTTTACGGCGAACAGAGCCGCTGGCCGGACCTGGCCCGGCAGCTGGCCGAGGCCGTCCCCGAGGCCTCACTTGCGGAATTCCTCGCCCCGCTTCTGGCGCTGATGGAAACTCTCCCCGCCAATCACGCCGATTGGCCCGGGCGGCTGGCCGAGCTGCGGCAGGCGCTGCCCCAACGGCTGGCCCATCCTCTGTGGGAAACCCCGGAGCTGGAACAGGCGGCAGCAAATGTGGCCCACTACATGCTCTACCGGTATTTCGTATCCGAGGCCTGTGAGGGCGACGCGCTGTGCGGCGCGATGCACGCCATCGCCGTGGCCCTGCTCCTTCCCCTGCTGGCGAAGCAGGAGCAGGGCGATTTTCAGACCGCTTTGGTCAGCGCCGCCAAAGCCTATTCCCGGGAGATGGAATACGCCCCGGACAACCTGCGGGCGGTGAACGAAGCCTTCTGGCAGGCGGACTGGGCCGCACCGGGCCTTGTGATCGGCGGCCTGTTGGGTCTGCACCCTTGAATGCAAACAACGAGAGCATCTGCCCGCCGGGGTTCCGGCAGGCGGATGCTCTCTTTTTCTGTTTCTCGCAAATTTCAGCCCAGACCTGGAATCCTGTCGTCCAGCCGGTACATGGTAAAGCTGGCGGTGGCCACCAGCCTGCCCTCCTGGTTGGTGATGGTCACCCGGTTCACGCAGGTGTGGCGGCCGGAATGCTCGCTCACCGCCTCCACCGTGAGCAGGTCGCCGGGGCGGCCTGCCGCCAGATAGTTCATGCCGGCCTGCAGCGTCACATGGGCATAGCCGCCCGCGCAGGCGGCCAGACCGCTGCAGCTGTCGCACAGGGTATACAGCCAGCCGCCGTGGGCGTTGCCGAAGGCGTTCTTTGCCTGGTCGCCCACCGGAGCCCGCAGCCGGGCCAGACCCGGCTCACAGTCCAGAATCTCGATCGCATCCAGGCAGGTCACCGGCTTGAGCCGGGCGCGGGCAAATGCCAGCAGCTTCTCCTTGTCCATGTTCGTTCCTCCTTTTTGGTCGGGCGCTCAGTGCTGCGCACCCTGCCGGTCCAAAAGCGCGGTAGCATCCCGGATGACCTGCTCGTCACCTCCGGCCCGCTTCAGCGCCAGCCGGGCCAGCTCCACCGCCTTGTCCTCGTCTTGCTCCACGCCCTGACCGTTCTCATACAGCAGCGCCAGCGCCAGTGCGCAGTCGCCGCCCTCGGTGCAGGTCTCCACACCGGTTCGGTAAAATTCCGCAGCGGCCGCTGCATCCTTCTTTTCCTGATGGTACATCTCGCCCAGATTGAACCAGGCCATGTCGTTTCCGCTCTGGCCCGCCAGCCGGTACAGCTGTTCGGCGGTCTCCAGATCCTTTTCCACACCCCGGCCGTAGCGGTAGCATTCGCCCAGGTTGTTCACCCCGTTGCGCCAACATTCCCGCTCGGGCAGCGCCTGCTTGAGCAGCGCCTCGTACCAGTGTACCGCCCGGGCATGGTCCGCCTCTCCGGCCAGGCCCTCGTCCAGAAACCAGGCCGCGTTGAACTGGGCCTCCGGGTTGCCGCCCGCCGCGCCCTTCTCAAACCATTCCAGCGCAGCCTGCAGATTCTGCTCCACGCCCTCGCCCCGCCAGCAGCATTCGCCCAGGCAGTTCATGGCCTTGGCCAGGCCCCGGTCCGCCGCCTTCCGGTAAAGCTCCAGCGCCTTGTCCAGGTCCTGGGGCACGCCCCAGCCCTCCTGGTAGCAGATGCCCAGATCGCACACTGAACTCATATAACCCTGACTGGCCGCGCGGCGGAACAGCTCCACCGCCTTTTCCTTCCGGTCCGGCCCGTCCGCGCCGGGCTGGCCCATCCGGTAGCACCAGGCCAGATTGTGCATGGCCCGCAGATGGCCCTGATCCACTGCCTTCTGATACAGCTCCACCGCCCTGCGGGGGTCTTTCTCCACGCCGGTGCCGGTGTCGTAGCACCAGGCCAGGCTGCACTGGCCGTCGGAATCCCCGGCCTCGGCGGCCTGGGCATACAGCTGGGCGGCCTTCTCCGGGTCCCGCTCGGTGCCGAGGCCCATCTCGTAAAAGTAGCCCGCGTTGTACACCGCGGCAATGTGGCCCTGAGCCGCCGCCAACTGGTACTGGTGCAGGGCGGTCTCGAAGTTGCGCTCCACACCCCGGCCCCGCTCATAGCACACGCCCAGGCTGAACTGGGCGGCGGCGTAGCCCTGGAAGGACGCGTCGCCAAACAGGCGGGCGGCGCGCTTTTGGTCCTTTTCCACGCCCCGGCCATCCTGATACAGGGTGCCCAGCAGATACTGGGCCCGTGCAAAGCCCTGAGCCGCAGCCTTTTCCAGCCAGTAGGCGCCCTGAGCCGGGTCCGGCGCCACGCCCTTGCCGGTGATGTGCAGCACAGCCAGGTTGCACTGGGCGGGCGGATAGCCCTTGTCCGCCGCCTGGCGGTAGAGCCAGGCGGCCTGAGGCAGGTCCAGCTCGGTGCCCTTGCCGAATTCGCAGCACCAGCCCAGGGTGCACAGGCACCACACATCGCCCAGCGCCGCCGCCTGGCGCAGTGCAGGC
>NZ_JAGHKE010000061.1:0-15427 GCF_017889395.1 Allofournierella sp.
AGGAAGAATGGCGGCAGTTTCAGCAGGTGCAAAACGAAGGCGGGCGTGCTTCCTGTCAGGATGACCGCAGCACCTTTGTGCTCATGCGCACCAGCCAGTTTACGCCCTGGAATGAAGAGGTGCTGGCCAGCTACCAACAGGACTTGAACCGGGCAGGGGACCAGGGCTGGAACCTGCTCACGGAAAAATATGCCCGCATGATGGAGCACACTGCGCCGCAGCAGTATGCCCGATTGGCGGACCGGCTGCCCAAACGGGGACCAGAGCGGCTGCAGCTGCAGGAGCTGTTGATTTCCATTATGATGCAGTGGACCCGTGAGGTGGAGCAGCGCTGCCCCCATCTGATGGGCCGGGGCCGGAATCTCTCCTCTGTGCAGGATGGGCCCTGGAATGTTTCCAGCGAGACCTATCTGCGGGGGGAACTGGGCACCTATTCCGATGAGACGCTGGGACTCTACGCCCAAATGGTGCTGGACCTTCTGGCGCAGGGGGAAAACCTGGTGGAACAGAATATGACCTGCATGGCCCGGGGGTATGGCTACCGGAGCCTGAAGGATGCCGAAAACGCCTGCGCTGCCCAGTCGCACACAGGCAGACCCTGAGCATAATGCTCCCGTCCGAACAAGAAAGGAGACGGACATATGGCGAAAGAACAGTTGTACACCATTGGCGAAGTGAGCAAGCTTTGCAACGTTTCCGCAAAGGCCCTGCGTTTTTACGATAAAATTGGAATGATCTCTCCGGATAAGATCAGCGAAAGCGGCTACCGTTACTACAGCCTGGACACGATTCTGTCCATCCCCATTGTGAAGTACTATAAGCAGATGGGCTTCCGGCTGGAAGAGATGCAGGGCCTGGTGAACGGCGAAAACTACTATGTTGTGGAGGGCAGCTTCCACAACAAAATCAACGAACTGTGGGAGCAGGAACACGCCATTCACAACAGCTACATTGCGGTGAAGGAATGGTATGAGCTGATCCAGGAGGCCAAAGCAGTGCGCCTGAACAAGGCCCAGGAGGTGGGCATGCGCTATGTGGCTGCCGAGGATATGTGCTGTTTGGACCAGGATTTTGAATACCATTACATGGATTCCATCATCAACATTCCATGGGTCAACTATCTGGACTCGGTGAAAAACGAGATTTCCGGCCCGGTGATTCTGGAATTTGACTCCTGGAAGGACAAGATGGAGGGTCATGCCACCCGGGCACGGATCATGCAAAAACCCATCCATCGCTGTGCCTGCGGTACCAACGAGATCCGATTTGGCGGATTTATGGCGGCCACACTGTATCACGTGGGCCCGCTGGAGCGCATTGAGGAAAGCTACACAAAGCTGGTGGAATGGGCCAAAGCCAAAGGCGTCAAGCTGGGGCAGCGGGTTTTTGAGCGGTATGTGGTGGATTACTGGACCACCCGCAACCGGGAGGAATTCGTCACCGAGCTGATCATTCCTCTGGAAGAAGGCTGATCCCGGGAGCATGCGCCGGACAAAAAGAAAAGGATAACCTTTCCCTAAGGGGGAAAACTGAGCGGACCGTTTTTCGGCCCGCTTTTTTTGTTGCAAAAAGGCAATCGCGCAGGTTGCACGAAAGGGAAAAGATGGTTTGTGATAAATTGCACAAAGCTCCATGACAAAATACCCAAAAATGAGCGGTTAAATATTTACTCAATTCCCCCTTGACCTTCCACCAATGGGCAAGCGGTATACTGAATTCACAGAAAGGCTGCGGCCGGTCCTAAAAAACTATGCAGATTGCCCCGCGGACGGCCGAAGCCAAATACCACGAAAGCAAAAGGAGATCCAAACATGAAGTACGACGCACTGGGTATGATCGAGACCAAAGGTCTCATCGCATCGATTGAAGCAGCCGACGCCATGGTAAAGGCGGCTAACGTTACCCTGATCGGCAAGGAGCGAGTAGGCGGCGGCCTGATCACTGTTCTGGTCCGCGGTGATGTGGGCGCGGTAAAAGCCGCCACCGACGCGGGCGCCACAGCTGCCCAGCGGGTAGGTGAGCTGGTATCCGTGCATGTGATCCCCCGCCCCCATGGTGAGGTCGAGACCATTCTGCCCACCTCGGGAAAGGCCAGCGAATGATCAAAGGAGAGAACCACTATGAACCATAGCGCCAACACGGCAAGAGCATCCCTGGCAGATGCGAAAATGAAACAGGTGAACAAAAAGTTCCGGATCACCGGCCTGACCACCGGCGCGCTGTCCGGCCTGACCTACGGCATCTACACCACTCTGGTGCTGGTAGCTGGTTACTATGAACCTCTGGTCAGCGCAGTGGGCATCCTGGCAGCACCCTATGTCTGCTCCGGTCTGAACGACCTCTTCGCCGGAATCTGGCTCACCATCTACAATGCCAAGAAGGGCCGTCTGGCTGAGATCGGCCGCACCATCAACACCTTCCCCGGCAAGATGATGGTTCTGGGCGCGCTGCTGGGCGGTCCCATTGCCAACGGTGCCTATCTGGTAGGTCTGGCGCTGGCCGGTGCCTACGCCATTCCCATCTCCGCCACCTGCGGCCTGTTCGGTGCCCTGTTCGCCTGGATCTTCCTGAAGCAGCGGCCCACCAAGCGCGTGGTCGCCGGCATGATCATCTGCGTGAGCGGCGCGATCATCATCAACTGGGTCAAGCCGGAAGGCAGCCCCAACTTCACTCTGGGCATCATCTGCGCGCTGATCGCGGCCATTTGCTGGGGCCTGGAAGGCATGCTCTCCAGCTACGGCGGTGCCATGATCGACACCGACGTTGCCACCAACATCCGCGAGCTGTTCTCCGGCCTTGTTGACCTGATCATCATAGTGCCTCTGGTTGGCGGCCTGGGTCTGCTGGGCGGCACCCTGAGCGCCGGTATGCCGGTTCTGTGGCTGGCCATCGCTGGCCTGAGCGCGGGCGCTTCCTTCCTGCTGTGGTACAAATCCAACGCCACCGTGGGCTGCGCCATCGGCATGAGCCTGAATGTGACTTATGCGTTCTGGGGCGTTCTGTTCTGCATCCTGTTCCTGAACCAGCCCGTCACTCTGACCATTGTTGTGGGTTCTGTTGTGATCATCTTCGGTGCAATCCTGGTGACCATGAACCCGCTGGACTTTTTCAAGAAAGGGGAGGCGTAACATGCTGTTGCCTGCACGAATGGCGGTGCTCAACTACCTGAGCAGCGTGGAAAACGCGGACGTGAACGAGATCATGGAGGCCATGCGCCCCCTTTACGGCAAGGAGCGCCAGTTCACCAAGGACGCTTATCTGGACCATGTGATGTCGCTGGAAGCGAACGGGCTGTGCAGCCTGATCCGCTATGAGCTGGACGATAAGGACGAGCTTTCGCTTCGATTCGCCATCAATGATGATGGCCGTTCCGCAGTGGAAAAATATGTTCCCGCAAAATACCGCAACAAGTAAAACAGGAGGAACCCTGCATGAGATATTACGGTGAAGAAGCATTGGGCCTGGTGGAGACCCTGGGCCTGGTTCCCGCTCTGGAAGCTGCCGACAAGATGCTGAAGGCGGCGGATGTGGAGCTGATCTCTTACGAGAACGTGGGCTCCACCCTGGTGACCATCATGGTCAAGGGCGATGTGGCTGCGGTTCGTTCTGCGGTGGAGGCCGGCGCTGAGGCGGCTGCCGCCATCGGCAAGCTGACCGCGAAGAACGTGATGCCCCGGCCCATCAAGGCAGTGGGCGCGATCGTGTCGGCTCACGACATCGACGCCTGACCGACCATCAACGATTGCACGAGAGGAACGACTATGGAAAGATACGAAGCCATTGGATTGATCGAGACCTTCGGCCTGGTCTTCGCCCTGGAGGCGGCAGATGCCATGTGCAAGGCCGCGGATGTGGACCTGATCGGCTATGAGAATGTGGCCTCCGGCTACATCTCCGTGGTGGTACAGGGCGATGTGGGTGCCTGCCGCACCGCGGTGGACGCGGGCGTGAAGGCAGTAAAGGCCATGGATGCCGACGTTTACAGCTCGGTGGTCATCCCCCGTCCCCACCCGGATCTGAGCAAGATCGTGGCCCGCTACAGCCTGCCCGATGACCTGCTGCCGCAGGAATAAATCGAAAAGGTACGAAGGAGCAGTGAAATGAGATCCATCGACAAAGATCTGAAAGCGGTCCAGGAAGCACGCGTCCTGATGGAGGAGGCGGCACAGGCGAAAAAAACACTGGCTCTTTTTGAACAACACCAGCTGGACCGGATCACAGAACAGATGCTGCGGGGCATCCGGCCCCGCCTGGAAGCCCTTGTACGGCAGTCGGTGCAGGAGACGGGCCGCGGCTGTGAGGCCGACGAGCTGCGTTTGTGCCGGATGCTGGCAGAGGGCATGGAGAACAGCCTCGCTGGTATGAAGTGCGTGGGCGTTCTGGAGCAGGACGAGGAAAACGGTCTGTTGGAGATCGGCGTGCCCATGGGCGTGATCGCGGCGGCGGTGCCGTCCATCAGCCCGGTGGCCGCGGTGCTCTGCGCAGCGGTGGCGGCGGTCAAGGCCGGGAACGCGGTGGTGTTCGCCCCGCATCCCGCAGCGGCCGGTGTCACGGCCCAGACTGCAGCCGTTCTGGCCCAGAGCGCAGAGGAGGCAGGCCTGCCCAAAGGGGCACTGGCCTGTGCGGAGACCGCCGCCCGGGAGGGCGCGCTGGCCATGTTCCGCCACCCGCACGCGGCACTGATCCTGAATATGGGACGGTGCAGCTTGCTGGAGGAGGCCGCAGCCACCGGCAAACCGGTGCTGTACGGCGGCATCGCCCCCGGCCCCGCCTTCATCGAGAAGACCGCCGACCTGGAAAAGGCGGCGGCGGACATCGTGGCCAGCCGAAGCTTCAACAACGGCATGGGCCCGGGCGGAGAACAGTATGTGGTGGCGGACCGGCAGATTGCCGCGGAGACCACAGCGCAGCTGAAACGCCAGGGCGCCTACTTTATGACCGCAGAGGAGCAGAAGCAGCTCACGAATCTGCTGGGGCTGCATCCCCATTGCGCTGCCGGAGCCGACACCGCCTACATTGGCAAGTCGGCCTGCTGGCTGGCGGCAAAGGCGGGCTTCACGGTGCCGGAGGACACTCGGGTGCTGGTTTCACAGCAGGCCTACATCACCGATTACAACCCCTACGCCAATGGGCTGCTCTGCCCGGTGGTGGCCTTCTACATTGAAGAGGACTGGACCCACGCCTGCGAAAAGTGCATCGAGCTTCTGGTGAACGGCAGCAAGGGCAACACCCTCGCCATTCACTCCCGCGACCCGGAGGTGATCCGGCAGTTCGCACTGAAAAAGCCGGTGGGCCGGGTGCTCATCAACACCCCGGCCGTGATGGGCGCAGCGGGCGTTACCACCCGGCTGTTCCCCACGGTGATCCTGGGCAGCGTGAGCGCGGGCCAGGGCATCACGGCGGATAATATTTCCCCCATGAATCTGATTTATCGCCGAAAGGCAGCGTTCGGAATGCGCGGCTTTTCCTCGAACCAGTAACTCCACAAGAAAGAGAGGACACTGATTTTGGATATTCGAGAATTTTCCAACAAGCTTGCAGAAGCTGCAAAGAATATGACGCCGGAGGAAAAGGCGTCCCTGATGAAGATGTTTGAGTCCGTTTCCCAGGAGATCACCCGGGAAGAGGCTCCCGCCGAGAGCTGCGGCTGTGCGGCGGAATACCCCGCTGAGGGCACCGGCATTCCCGACGGCATGACCCGCCGCCTGAAGCTGCTGAAGGAGAACTACCTGAAGCAGAAGCCCTCCATCACCACCTACCGGGCCCGCGCCATCACCAAGATCGCGGCCGAAAACCCCGGCATGCCCAAGATCGAGCTGCGCGCCAAGTGCTTCCGCTACTGCTGCGAGACCGCTCCTCTGGTCATTCAGGACAACGAGCTGATCGTTGGCGCTCCCTGCGGCGCCCCCCGCGCCGGTGCCTTCTCCCCGGATATCGCCTGGCGTTGGATGGTGGACGAGATCGACACCATCGGCACCCGTCCTCAGGACCCCTTCTACATTTCCGAAGAGGACAAGCGCATCATGCGCGAAGAGCTGTTCCCCTTCTGGAAGGGCAAATCCGTGGACGAGTACTGTGAAGACCAGTACCGTGAGGCCGGTGTATGGGAGATGTCCGGCGAGTCCTTCGTGTCCGACTGCTCCTACCACGCCCTGAACGGCGGCGGCGACTCCAACCCCGGCTACGACGTGATCCTGATGAAGAAGGGCATGCTGGACATCCAGAACGAGGCCAAGGAGCACCTGAGCCAGCTGCACTACGAGAACCCCGACGACATCGAGAAGATCTACTTCTACAAGTCCATCATCGACACCACCGAGGGCGTCATGATCTACGCCCGCAGAATGTCTGAGTACGCCCGCGAGCTGGCCGAGAAGGAGACCGATCCCAAGCGCAAAGCGGAGCTGTACAAGATTTCTGAAGTGAACGCCCGCGTTCCCGCCCACAAGCCCGAGACCTTCTGGGAAGCCATCCAGGCCGTGTGGACCATCGAGTCCCTGCTGGTGGTGGAGGAGAACCAGACCGGTATGTCCATCGGCCGCGTGGACCAGTACATGTACCCCTTCTACAAGGCAGACATCGAGTCCGGCCGCATGAACGACTTCGAGGCCTTCGAGCTGGCCGGCTGCATGCTGATCAAGATGTCCGAGATGATGTGGATCACCAGCGAGGGCGGCTCCAAGTTCTTCGCCGGCTACCAGCCCTTCGTGAACATGTGCGTGGGCGGTGTGACCCGTGAGGGCCGCGACGCCACCAACGATCTGACCTACCTGCTGATGGACGCCGTTCGCCATGTGAAGATCTACCAGCCTTCTCTGGCCTGCCGTATCCACAACAAGTCTCCCCGCAAGTACCTGAAAAAGATCGTGGACGTGGTTCGTTCCGGCATGGGCTTCCCCGCCTGCCACTTCGACGACACCCACATCAAGATGATGCTGGCCAAGGGCGTTTCCATCGAGGATGCCCGTGACTACTGCCTGATGGGCTGCGTGGAGCCCCAGAAGGCCGGCCGCCTGTATCAGTGGACCTCCACTGCATACACCCAGTGGCCCATCTGCATCGAGCTGGTGCTCAACCACGGCGTGCCCCTGTGGTACGGCAAGCAGGTCTGCCCCGACATGGGCGATCTGAGCCGCTTCAAGACCTACGAGGAGTTCGAGGCCGCCGTCAAGGAAGAGATCAAGTACATCACCAAGTGGACCAGCGTGGCCACCGTCATCTCCCAGCGCGTACACCGCGAGCTGGCTCCGAAGCCCCTCATGTCCATCATGTACGAGGGCTGCATGGAGAAGGGCAAGGACGTATCCTCCGGCGGCGCCATGTACAACTTCGGCCCCGGTGTGGTATGGTCCGGTCTGGCTACCTACGCCGACTCCATGGCCGCCATCAAGAAGCTGGTCTTTGACGAGAAGAAGTACACTCTGGAGCAGCTGAACGAGGCTCTGAAGGCGGACTTCCAGGGCTACGAGCAGATCCGCACCGACTGCCTGAACGCTCCCAAGTACGGCAACGATGACGACTACGCCGATGACATTGCCGCCGATCTGGTGAACTTCACCGAGCACGAGCACAGAAAGTACAAGACCCTGTACTCCATCCTGAGCCACGGCACCCTGTCCATCTCCAACAACACTCCCTTCGGTCAGATGACCGGCGCGTCTGCCAACGGCCGTCACGCCTGGATGCCTCTGTCCGACGGCATCAGCCCCAGCCAGGGCGCGGACTTCAAGGGCCCCACCGCCATCATCAAGTCGGTGTCCAAGATGTCCAACGACAGCATGAACATCGGCATGGTTCACAACTTCAAGATCATGGCCGGTCTGCTGGATACCCCGGAAGGCGAGGAGAGCCTGATTACTCTGCTGCGTACCGCCTGCATGTTCGGCAACGGCGAGATGCAGTTCAACTATCTGGACAACGAGACTCTGATCGAGGCCCAGAAGCATCCCGAACAGTACCGCGACCTGATCGTTCGCGTGGCCGGCTACAGCGCCTTCTTCGTGGAGCTGTGCAAGGACGTGCAGGACGAGATCATCAGCCGCACCATGCTGAACCATTTCTAATTCATTTAAAACAGGGCCGGGGCCCGCTGGGCCCCGGCTAGTACAACGGATCAAACCGGACCGTGGTTAGGAGAACGAAGCCAAATGGAACGAAAAGCTCTGATCTTCAATGTGCAGAAATACAATATGTACGATGGCCCCGGCATCCGGACGATCGTCTTTTTCAAGGGCTGCCCGCTGCGCTGCAAGTGGTGCGCAAACCCCGAGGGCCTGGAACGCAAGGTGCAGGTCATGTTCAAGAAAAATTCCTGCGTGGATTGCGGCCTCTGTGTGCAGGCCTGCCCGGTGGGCATCCACACCATCTCGAAAGAGACGGGCAAGCATGAAGTCCGGAGGGATATCGACTGCACCGGCTGCCGCAAGTGCATCCAGGTCTGCCCCCAGGCAGCGCTGGAGATCACCGGCCAGGTGAAGACGGTGTCCGAGCTGCTGGAGATCGTGCAGGAGGACGCAGCGTTTTACAGCATGTCCGGCGGCGGCGTGACGCTGGGCGGCGGCGAATGCACCGCCCAGACCGAGGCCGCCCGGGATTTGCTGATGGAATGCAAGGCCGAGGGCATCAACACCGCCATCGAGACCTGCGGTCACATCAAAACCGACAAGCTGCTGCAGATTGCCGAATATGTGGACCTGTTCCTGTTCGACATCAAGCACATGGACCCTAAACGGCACAACGAGCTCACCGGCATCGGCAACGAGCAGATTCTGCAGAACCTGAAAGAACTGCTCAAGCGCCGCTACAACGTGAAGGTTCGCATGCCCATGCTGAAGGGCATCAACGACAGCAAGGAAGAGATCGATCAGGTGATCCAGTTCCTGCTGCCCTTCCGGGACGACCCCAACTTCAAGGGTGTGGACCTGCTGCCCTACCACAAAATGGGCGTGGGCAAATACGCCCAGCTGGACAAGCCCTATCCCATCGAGGGCGACCCCAGCCTGAGCAAGGAGGATCTGGACCGGATTGAGGGCTGGATGAAGGAATGGAACTTCCCGGTCACCGTGGTCCGGCACTGAGGAGGCGAAACCATGAACGAAACGCCCATCCCGGCCAGCCGGGTGATCGAGGAATCGGTTCCCGGCAAGCAGGTGACCATCGCCCATGTGATCGCATCCCCTGTGCCGGAAATCTATGAATGTCTGGGCATTGAGGGCAAGGGAGCCATCGGCATCCTGACCCTGTCGCCCTTCGAGACCGCTATGATCGCCGCCGACATCGCCGCGAAAGCGTCGGATGTGGAGATCGGTTTTCTGGACCGGTTCACCGGTTCGGTGGTAATCACCGGCGACGTGGAAAGCGTGGACACGGCGCTGGCCGCTGTGACCGACACGCTGGAGCGTGTGCTGGGCTTTGCCGCTGCGAAGGTGACCCGGACGTGAGAAGAAAACGGATCATGCTCATCGGGCCGCAGAAAAGCGGCAAGACCACACTGGCCGCCCTGCTGGAAGGCAGGGAGATGGCAATACGCCGGGTGCCCAACATGGTGTATCGGGAGAAAACGCTGGATACACCGGGCGCTTATCTGGAAAGCCCCTGGATGCACAAGCACCTCATCGCCGCCGCGCAGGACGCCTGCTGTGTGGTGATGGCGGCGGATGCAGCCGGAAAAAAGCGGGCCTACCCGCCCGCCTTTGCAAAGGCCTTCCGGGTGCCGGTGATCGGCGTGGTGACTCGCTGTGATCTGCCCGATGCAAACCCGGAAAGCGCACGGCGGCAGCTGCTGGAAGCGGGCGTGAAGGAGCCGGTGCTGCTCCTGAGCATCCGCGAGGCGGAAAGCGTGCAGGCGTTTTTGCAAACCCTCGCGCCTCACATGCCGCCAAGCAATGAAACCCAACGCCCCGAAGAATGAACCGGGGCAAACACAACAAGGAAAGGAGGGGAAAGAGGATGGCACATTTTCTCATGAGTACCCGCATTCACATGGGCCAGTCCTCGCTGGAGGAGATCAAGGGCCTTGGCATGAAGCGGGCCTACATCATCTGCGACCCCTTTATGAAAAAATGCGGCCGGGCAGAGGAGCTTGCCTCGATTCTGCACGAAGCGGGCACCGAGACCGAGATCTTCTCGGATGTGGTGCCGGACCCGTCCATTGAGGTGGTCACTGCCGCCATTCAGGGCATGAAGAAGTTCGGGCCCGACGGCATCGTGGCACTGGGCGGCGGTTCGGCCATCGATACCGCCAAGGCTGCCGGTCAGCTGTATGGAGCCATGAACGGCGGCGCACGGCCCATGCTGGCCGCAGTGCCCACCACCAGCGGCACCGGCAGCGAGGTGACCTCCTTCGCGGTCATCTCGGATACCCAGGCCCAGGTGAAATATGCGCTGCGGGATCAGGCCATGGTGCCGGACGCAGCCTTCCTGGACCCGGCGCTCACCGCATCGGTGCCCCCGGCCATCACCGCCGACACCGGTATGGACGTGCTCACCCACGCGCTGGAAGCCTATGTGTCCACCAAGGCGGATGACTTCACCGACGCCTGCGCTGAAAAGGCGATCCGGCTGGTGTGGCAGTATCTGGAACGGGCCGTGGCCGACGGATCGGACATGGAAGCCCGGGAACACATGCACAACGCCTCCTGTCTGGCAGGCATCGCCTTCAGCAACGCATCGCTGGGCGTCTGCCACAGCATGGCCCACGCGCTGGGCGCGGCGTTCCACATCCCCCACGGCAGAAGCAACGCATTGCTGCTGCCCCATGTGGTCGCCTACAACGCGGCGCTGGATTACAAAGATGAAAGCCGGGCGCTGCTGCGGTACGCTCAGATCGCCCAGATGCTGGGCATCGGCGGCGCGACTCCCAAAGCGGCGGTGCACAACCTGATCCGGCAGATCCGGAACCTGATGAAGCGGATCAACGAGCCCTTCTATGTGACCGATTGCCGGGTGGAAAAGGAAGCGTTTCTGGAGCAGGTGCCGGTCATGGCCCAGAAGGCCATGCAGGACGGCTGCACCGAGACCAATCCCCGGGTACCGGAACCCTGTGAACTGGAAGGCCTTTACAGGGAACTCTGTAAAGGGGGTTCGGTATGAAATTCATCACCGAGCAGGACCTGCGCAGCCGCTACCGTGCGGAACCCTTTACCAGCTACACACCGAAACCGGGAACCCGCCTTACCCCCGGAGCCCGGCAGTTTCTGACCGACCGGGGCATCCGGCTGGAGGCGGACGGCCCCAAAAAGCCGGCCGCTCCCACCATGGAACAGCCCGC
This sequence comes from Allofournierella sp., assembly GCF_017889395.1. Classification (NCBI taxonomy): domain Bacteria; kingdom Bacillati; phylum Bacillota; class Clostridia; order Eubacteriales; family Oscillospiraceae; genus Allofournierella; species Allofournierella sp. Next base: position 11,270 of record NZ_JAGHKE010000061.1, read on the forward strand.
CGCCCAAAACGCAGAAAACAGCGATGCGCCCAAAGCGGACTGGCAGCTGGACCTGAAAGAATTACAGGCGGAATTTTTGCAGGCGGGCCTGGACCTGATGGACCGGGACGTGCTTGCAGCGGGCCAGGTCTTTGATCTGGAACGCAGGCTGGCCCGGCTGGCCGGACAAGAACCGGTCGAGCAGGCCGAGTGGCTGGCGCTCTGCCCCCGGTGCACCGGCATCGGCCCGGAAAACTGCGACCAGTGGATGGAGGACTGCTTTGAGGTCACCGGCTTCCACGCCCAGACACCCGGCGGAAAAACGCTGGTCAGACTGCATCTGCTTCGCTGCGGCCTGCGCCGTCTGGAAGCTCGCCTGCCAGAGGAAAAGAAGCTGCCGGCCCATTGTATTATTAACCGATTGTCTCAGATGATCTGCCATTCATTTGGAGGAACCGTATGCCAGAAGAAGTAACATTTGCAGAATGCGACCGCCTGGTCAAAGAATTTGAACAGGTGATCAAAAAGCCGGTGAAAACGCCCTCTTCCGTTTACTATACCGGCGTGGATCTGGGAACTGCCTGCGTGGTGCTGGCGGTTCTGGATGAAAACCGCCGGCCGGTGGCAGGCGCATACCGGTATGCAGATGTTGTTCGGGACGGCATGGTGGTGGACTACATCGGAGCCATCCGGCTGGTGCGGGAGATGAAGGAGGAGCTGGAGGAAAAGCTGGGCACCGAGCTCATCTACGCCGCAGCCGCCATCCCTCCCGGTACCGACAGTCTGGACGGCGGCGCCATCAAGAACGTGGTGCAGGGCGCGGGCTTTGAAATCACCGCCCTGCTGGACGAGCCCACCGCCGCAAACCAGGTGCTGAAGATCAAAAACGGCGCCGTGGTGGACATTGGCGGCGGCACCACCGGCATCTCCATCCTGAAGGATGGCAAGGTGATCCGGGTGGACGATGAGGCCACCGGCGGCACCCACTTTTCGCTGGTGCTGGCGGGCGCCTACAAGATGGAATTCGGCGACGCGGAAAAGTACAAGCGTCAGCCGGAGCACCACAGCGAGATCCTGCCGGTACTGAAGCCGGTGATCGAGAAGGTGGCGGCCATCATCAGCCGTCAGGTGGAAGGCTACGACGTTCAGGGCCTGTATCTGGTGGGCGGCACCTGCTGCCTCACCGGCATCGAGTCCATCATCGAAAAGAAAACCGGCATTCCCACCTATAAGCCCCGCAACCCCATGTTCGTCACCCCGCTGGGAATCGCCATGAGCTGCACCGATCAGGAAATGGAGTGAGCACCATGGAGTGTCGAATCATCAAATCCCCCAGCCCGGGCACGCTGGAGATCCTCTCCCGCCGCAAGGGCTCGGGGCAGGGGACCAAGCTGGAGCAGGTGGATGCCATCGGCCTGGTACAGGGGCGGCTGATCGAGATGGTCTGCGCCGCCGACGTGGCCGAAAAGGCGGTGGGCGTGACCGTGGAGGACATCCGCGGCAGCTGCCCGCAGAATATGATCTTACTTGCAATCTTCGGCGACACCGCTTCGGTGGAAGCGGCGCTGGAGGAAATCAAACGAAGAGAAAAGGAGGGGCAGATGGAATGGTAACCGCAAGACTCACCGGAAACATCTGGGCCACCCGCAAGGCGGATGGCCTGAACGGCTACAAGCTCCTCCTTGCTCAGGTAATCGGCGGCACACGGGCCGGGGAGCGGATGGTAGTCATCGACACCATCGGCGCCGGAATTGGCGACCGGGTGATCGTGGCCACCGGTTCCTCCGCCCGGCGGATGCTGGGCGACGACGAGATCCCCGCCGACGCGGCGGTGGTCGGAATTATCGACGAGGACTGCGACTTTGAAGAATGACCGAAAGCGCGGTCAAGAGAGGACGTGAAACTATGAAGCAGCTGATTTGCGCGGCGGATGTGGAAGCGCTGAAGCAGGCGGGCAAGACCGTTTGCGTGGTAACGCCGGGGGCCATCGTGACCCCCTCGGCCCGAGATGCCGCTGAGGCACTGGGCGTCACATTCGCGGACAAGGAACCTGAATGCGCCCCGGCTCCGGCCTGCTGCGGCCCCGAGCTGGACAGCGAAAAGATCTATCAGGTGCTGAAGGTGCTCATGGAAAAGGGCATGCTGGAAGGCCTTTTGAACACAAAGCCCTTCCAGGAGCAGCGCCATTCCAACGGCCTGAAGGTCGTTCGCGGCAACACCGTGAAGATGGATGTGTTCGATACCGGCAACCCGGGTGCCACCGCCTATTTCCAGGAGCTGGTGAACAAGGACGAGTCCCACATCAGCGCGGGTTTCCTGGTGATCGAGAACTCCAGCTTTGACTGGGAGCTCACCTACGAGGAGATCGACTATGTGATCGAGGGCACCCTCACGGTGACCATCGACGGCACCACCTACACCGCCCATGCGGGCGACGTGTTGTTCGTTCCCTCCGGCTCCAAGGTAACCTGGGGCTCGCCGGACAAGGCCCGGGTGTTCTACGCCACCTACCCGGCGAACTGGGCGGACCTTCTGTAAGGAGGGTCGCGCATGCAGGCACTGGGAATGATTGAAACCAGAGGGCTGCTGGCCTCCATTGAAGCGGCGGACGCCATGCTCAAGGCGGCGGATGTGACCCTTCTGGACCGTACCAAGGTGGGCGGCGGACTGGTGACCATCTCGGTCACCGGCGACGTGGCGGCGGTCAAGGCCGCCGTGGACGCGGGCGCTGCCGCTGCCGAACGGCTGGGCGACGGGCTTCTGGTCACACAGCATGTGATCGCCCGCCCCCAGCAGGACGTGGAGCTGCTCTTCCGCCCGCCGGAGGAAAAGGCAGCGAAACCGGAAGAGATTCCGGAGGAGCAACCGTCTGATGAGGGCGGCGAGGAACCCCAGCCGCAGGAGCCTGAGCAGACTCAGGAGCCGGAGCAGGAACCGGAGCAGCCCGAACAGCCCGCACAAAAGCAGGCGGTGGGTCAGATCAGCCGGGAATGGTGCGATGCACTGTTCCGGGAGGAGGGAATCACCCGCCTGATGGAGCTGCTGGGCAGCTGCTCGGTGGTAAAGCTCCGCTATCTGGCAAGGAGCTATCCGGAATTTGAAATTGCAGGCAGAGCGATCTCCAAGGCAAACCGCTCCCGCCTGCTCAAGGAATTTGAACGCTGGTATGACCGGCAGGCCGCGGAACAAACGGCGCAATAAAACGACTGGGCAAAGAACCAGGGAAAGGATAAAACAATGGAACAGTTTGATCTGGATCTGCGCTCCATCCAGGAGGCCAGAGATCTGGCCCGTCAGGGTGCCGCTGCCGCAAAGCAGATGGCCGGCTACACCAGCGAGCAGATCGACCGGATTCTGAAGAGCATGGTGGAGGCCGCGCGGGAGCACGCAGCCTGCCTGGGCAAGATGGCAGTGGAGGAGACCGGCTTCGGCAAAGCGCTGGACAAGGCCTACAAAAACCACGCCGCCTCGGTACTGCTGTACGAGGACATCAAGGACATGAAGACCGTGGGCATCATCTCCGAGGACCCGGAAAAGAAGATTCTGGAGGTAGCCGCTCCGGCTGGTCTGATCATGGGCATCGTGCCTTCCACCAACCCAACCTCCACCGTGATCTACAAGTCCATGATCGCCATCAAGGCGGGCAACGCCATCGTGTTCTCGCCCCATCCCTCGGCTGCAAAATGCACTCTGAAGGCCGCCGAGGTCATGCGCGAAGCCGCCATCAAGGCAGGCGCGCCGGAAGGTGTTATCGGCTGTGTGTCCATGCCCACCATGGCAGCCACCAATGAGCTGATGCACTGCAAGGAGGTTGCACTCATCATCGCCACTGGTGGCCCCGGCATGGTAAAGGCCGCTTACAGCGCAGGCAAGCCCGCCATCGGCGTGGGCGCGGGCAACTCTCCCGCCTACATCGAGCGCTCGGCGGATGTGAAGGCCGCTGTGGAAGCCATCATGGCCAGCAAAACCTTCGACAACGGCACCATCTGTGCCTCCGAGCAGTCCATCATCTGTGAGACCTGCAACCGTCAGCAGGTGGTGGATGAGCTGAAGCGCCAGGGCGCTTATTTCATGACCCGCGAGGAGACCGAAAAGGTCTGCCGCCTGCTGTTCAAGAACGGCCACGCCATGAACGCCAAGTTCGTGGGCCGTACCCCGGACGTGATCGCACAGGCCGCG